>CAZXNY010000541.1:0-1509 GCA_964642205.1 uncultured Caulobacteraceae bacterium | reverse complement strand
TCGATTCACATGGGGTCCGGCACGTCGAACTACACCTTCATCTGGGCGATGGGCGGCGAGAATCTCGATTACACGGACATGAATGTCCTCGACATCTGTCAGCTGAAGTAGGGTGCGATCGTGGGCAAGAACCTGTTTTCGCTGGAAGGCAAAGTCGCGCTGGTTACGGGCGCAAATACGGGTCTCGGGCAGGGGATCGCGCTCGCGCTCGCGGAATCGGGCGCCGACATCGCCGCGGCTGGCTTTGTCGCGCCGGCGGAGACAGAGGCGAAAGTGCGTGCGCTTGGCCGCAAGTTCATTTCGATCGATGCAAATCTGTCTTCGATCGAGCCAGTCGAGCGCGTCGTGAACGAGACCGTGACAGGCCTTGGGCGTATCGACATCCTCGTGAACAATGCTGGCCTTATCCGCCGCGCCAACGCTGTCGAGTTCTCGGAGAAGGACTGGGACGACGTGATGAACGTCAACATCAAGGCGGCGTTCTTCATGTGTCAAGCCGCCGGCCGGCGCATGATCGATCAGCGCGGCGGCAAGATCATCAACATCGCATCGATGCTTTCATTTCAGGGCGGCATTCGCGTGCCGAGCTATACAGCGTCGAAGAGCGGCATCGCCGGGATCACACGCCTACTCGCGAATGAGTGGGCGTCGAAGGGCATCAACGTCAACGCGATCGCGCCAGGTTACATGGCGACGGACAACACAGCGCAATTGCGTGCGGACGAAGCGCGCTCGTCGGAAATCCTCGGACGCATTCCAGCTGGACGTTGGGGCGAGCCCTCCGATCTCGCGGGCGCCGCCGTGTTTCTCGCATCCGCAGCGTCGGATTACGTGAATGGTGCTGTGCTGCCGGTCGATGGCGGCTGGCTGGCGCGGTGAACGATGCGCGAAAGCCGCACTTTGGCGTGAAGATTCCCCGATCCGCGAACTTTGTGTTGCGTGCGGAAGGACGAGTGGTTACGGTTTAGCGGATTGATACCGGTGTCATGCGCTCTAGCGATCGGGACTGACACCGGTGTCATCAGGAAGTTGGCGAGTTTGAGTGCGTACGGACCGAAAGGCGCCTAGAGAGCGCGGGTCCGCGGGAGGGAAGCATGGCGAAGAAGGCGGATCAGAGCGGGAAACTGCGCCTGTTTGGCGGGCTTTCGGCGGCAGTGTTTGCGGCGGCGATCGGCGGCGGGCAGGCAACCGCGCAAGAGGCGGCGGGCGAAGAAGATATCGTCGTCACCGGCTTTCGTGCGAGTCTTGAGGCGGCGATCGATATGAAGCGCGATAGCGTCGGCGCGGTCGATGCGATTGTCGCTGAAGACATCGCGGACTTTCCGGACGCGAACCTTTCAGAGTCGATCCAGCGTATTCCCGGCGTCGCGTTGGCGCGCAATGCCGGCGAAGGCCGGCAGATTTCCGTGCGCGGCCTTGGGCCCCAGTTCACGCGCGTGCGCATCAACGGCATGGAAACCCTTGGCACGGTCGGCGCCACGGACGCCGAAGGCGGCACCAATCGTGGCC
>CAZXNY010000540.1:0-1511 GCA_964642205.1 uncultured Caulobacteraceae bacterium | reverse complement strand
ACACGACGCCAATCAGCGAAAGCGTGCGCGGCAAAGTGCGCGTCGTTAGCGCGGCGAGCGCGAAGAGCAGCGTCCACATGCCTTGGCCGACGAAGCCAAGATGCTCGCCGATCGCCATGCCCGCATACGCGTTGAGCATGCCTTCCATCAGCGCGATCGTGTGCGCGCTCTCGCCCGTCGCGTCCGCCATGGCCGCCGCGAGATGCGGGATCGTCACCGCCCAGCGGATGAAGCCCATCGCCTGCCACGCGCCCGCGAGCACGCCCGCGATCAGCGCGCCAAGCGCCAGCGTGCCGTCTTTGTTCGTCAGCGCGCGATGGCCGAGCACCGCGAGCGCGATCTGCGTGAGGCCCGTAAGCGCCATCGCATAGTAGGCCGGCACGATGATGTGCGCGCCTGCGCGGAATGCGGCGAACCGCTCCGCCGCCGGCGCACGCAGAATGTCGGGAAAGCCGAAATTGGCCGCGAGGACGAAGAAACCGCCGGTCAGCAACGCAAAGTGCAGCACGGCGACAGCGAGAAAGGCGCGGCGCGCCGCGACGAGAGAGGCTTCGGTGTTCATGGGTTATTGGTTTAATGTTGAACTATCTGGAAGTCAACACCAAACCAAACCCCTCATTCCGGGCGAGCGAAGCTCGACCCGGAACCCTGGGCTGGCATCGTAACGGGTCCTGGGTTCCGGCTCTCCGCTCCGCTTCGGCCGGAATGAGGGAAGTTAGAGAGGCGCGACCCACCGCACATGCGGATCGACCTTCACGATCACACGCGGCGTCCCATCACCCGGCCACATCGCGAGATCGACCGTGTAGTCATCGCCCGGGTAGCCCAGAAATTTGTCGTGCTCGAAGCGCACCCACGCCACGCGCCGCTGCGGCGTCGCTTGCGCCGCGAACGCCGCAATTGCTGTCCGCGCCCGCGCATCCGTCTCCTTCGGAAAATACTGCCACGCGACCGAGTGATAAATGATCGTCACGCCTTCTGGCGGCGCGCCCGCTAGCTGCGCCTCAAGCCACGCGCCCGCATCGGCCTGCACGGCGCGCACGTCGTGCGCGATCGCGAGATTGGCCGCGCGCTCGAACCGCGCGACGCGCTCCGGCTGGTCGGGCCAGATGTACGACTTGAGCCGCAAGCGCTGCGCCGCATCACGCACATCGAGCGGATGCACGTCGCAACCCGCACGCGTCGCGACATCAAGCGCCCGCACGTTCAGCGCGTTGCCGCGCCAATCCGTATCGATGACGGGCGCATTCGCCGCGCCGTCCCGCCACCAGCTCTGCGTGCGATACGCGAAGCGATCCCAATTGAGATTGAGGCCGGCGCTTGCGCCCACTTCGCGCATATGCAGCGGCCCACCACCCTGCGCCGCCTCAACGAACGCCGGCAACAATGCGATGGACCGGCGCGTCTCATTGGTCTGCGGCGCCTGACGCATGAACGCCGAGTACCACTCCGGCTCACGCGCAATCGCGGCCAGCGCCGCGCGCCACACCTCGGCGATGTCCCAGCCGGTG
>CAZXNY010000539.1:0-1526 GCA_964642205.1 uncultured Caulobacteraceae bacterium | reverse complement strand
GCCTGGCTGCGCGACTGCGGCATCGTCGGCCTCGGCGGCGCCACCTTCCCGAGCCACGTCAAGCTCGGGCGCGGCAGCGGCATCGAAACCTTGATCCTCAACGGCGCCGAATGCGAGCCCTGGATCACCTGCGACGACCGCCTGATGCGCGAGCGCGCCGAAAAGATCCTTGCCGGCGCGGCGATGATGCGCCATATCACCGGTGCGCGCCGCATCCTGGTCGGCATCGAGGACAACAAGCCGCAGGCCGTCGCCGCCATGCGCGACGCCGCGCGAGGCCTCGGCGACTCCGCAATCGAGGTGATCGAGGTTCCGACCCGCTATCCCGCCGGCGGCGAGAAGCAGTTGATCCGGGTACTGACCGGAATCGAGATTCCCTACGGCAAGCTCGGCACCCATTTCGGCGTGCAGTGCTTCAACGTCGGCTCGGCACACGCGATCTATCGCGCCATCGCCCACGGCGAGCCGCTGATCTCGCGCGTGCTGACGCTCAGCGGCAACATGGCGCATCCGGGCAACTTCGAAGCCCTGATCGGCACGCCGATCCGCGACCTCTTGCCGCTGGCCGAGCCGCGCGCCGACACCGATCGCTACCTGACCGGCGGACCGATGATGGGCGTCGGCCTGCAAAGCCTCGATACCCCCGTCACCAAGGGTACCAACTGCATCCTGGCCGGCTCGCCCGCCCTGTTCCCGCCGCCGCCGCCCGAAATGCCCTGCATCCGCTGCGGCGAGTGCGCCAAGGTCTGCCCGGCCGAACTCCAGCCTTTCGAACTGTACTGGTTCAGCCGGGCAAAAATCTTCGGCAAGGCGCAGGAGTACTCGCTGTTCGATTGCATCGAATGCGGCTGCTGCTCCTACGTCTGCCCCTCGCGCATTCCGCTGGTGGATTATTTCCGTTTCGCCAAGGGCGAGATCTGGGCGCGGGAAAAGGAAAAGGCGGCGGCCGACCTGGCCCGCGAGCGTTACGAATTCCGCCTCGCCCGCGAAGAACGCGAGAAAGCCGAAAAGGCCGCCAAGCTGGCCGCCAAGACCGCCGCCGGACGCGAAAAGGCCGCAGCCGCCATCGCCGTTGCAGAAAAGCCGGCGACGAACCCGGAGGAAGACGCCAAGAAAGCCCTGATCGCCGCCGCGCTGGAGCGCGCCAGGGCACAGAAGGAGCAGGCGCATCCGGAAAACGTCACCGACCTGACGCCGGAACAGCAGGCCGAAATTGCCGCCATCGAAGGGCGCCGCGCCGAAATTCGTGAAATGGCCAAGCCGCATCTGCGCCAGGATGACTGAACGGATTGCCGATACCTCGTGAATAACTCGCCCTACACCCTCAAACCCGCCAGCGTGCAATCGGTCATGCTGCGCGTGCTCGTCGCGCTGCTACCCGGCATTGGCGCCTATGTCTGGTTCTTCGGCGCCGCCATTCTGGTGCAGATCGCGCTGGCCTCGCTCACCGCGCTCGCCGCCGAAGCGGCGATGCTGGCCCTGCGCGGCAAGCCGCTGCGGCCCTTCCTCGGCGACGGCTCGGCGCT
>CAZXNY010000538.1:0-1530 GCA_964642205.1 uncultured Caulobacteraceae bacterium | reverse complement strand
GTAGCTGCCGGGATTGCGCTCAAGAAAGTAGCGCGCCGCACGCGCGCGGCTTTTCAGAGGATCCGTTGTGAGCTCGACGTAGAATGCATTGGTTCGATCTTGGCGCCGCTGCACCTCCGCCGCGCGCAGCGCTGTCTCGGCGCGCTCCATCTCAAGCTCATGCGCGGCGCGCAATTCGCGCTCGCGATCGGCGCTCGCTTGTGCTTGCAAGAAATATGCGGAACCGAAACCGACAGCGCCCGTGAAGATCGCCGCGATTGCGCTTCCAATGATCCCACGCAGGGTGAACATTTTCGCGCCCTCCCGCGATCATAGTAGCGCTCCGGGAACCTTCGTGCAGCCCGTTCTTGAGAAATGCGTGCTACACAAAGCGATGTCGTCAGCGCCGGAAATCGCGGGAAAAGACACGAACACCGCGCACACGCAGCTTGTCGGAGCCGGTTGGCGTGAGATCGCGCAGGGCGATTGGTCGTGGGTGCTTGCGGCGCCCGATGACGAAACGGTCGTGCGCCTCACGCCGTGGGACGATGCCTACAAACTCCACGCGGAGAATTGCATCGCGAACGCAGGCCATCCGCACCTGCCGCGCATCGACACGATCACGCCGCTCGCGGGCGATGGCTACGCCGTCTTCATGGAGCGGCTCTATCCGGTTGAGATCGGCCCGGCGGAAACTTTCTGCGCCGCACTGGGCTTTCCGCGTAACACCGACAAAGCCAGGACGACGCCCGATCCCGCCGAGGTCGCATCGCTCGCCGCGCAGCCGCACGTCAAAAGCCTCAGCGCCATCCTCGGCGATCTCTTCGTGCGCGCCGGTGCGCTGCCGTTCTTCGGCGGCTCCGATATCCGCCCAGGCAATCTCTTGCAGGACGCGCGGGGCACAATCAAAGTCATCGACCCGATCTTTGTGGCGGGCCCCAAGATTCTCGCGGCGATCGAGGCGGGCGATGGCTTGGCCTTGCGCGCGATCCCGCTGGAGAAACTCCTCGCGTTTCTCACCATCGCCGCATTTCAGCGCCCGCCTGGGACGCCCGCGGAAACAGAAGCGCTGCGCGCCCGTTTGCTTTCGGTATATTGAGCCTCAAACGGAGGAACCCGATGGCCATTACGGGCGGCTGTTACTGCAGGGCGCTGCGCTATGAATCCGCCGCGCCCATGTTCAAGGGGTTGTGCTTTTGCCGCGAGTGCCAGCAGGTCTCGGGCGGGGCGGGCAATCTCTTCATGGTCGTCGCCGGCGATGCGTTCAAATACACGCAAGGCGCGCCGAAGAGCTTTACGCGTACCGATATTGAAAACCCCGTCACCCGGGAATTCTGCGCCGAATGCGGCACCGGCATTCTGACGCGCACGCCGCGCAATCCGGACAATCTCATCTTGAAGGCCGGCACGCTTGACGATCCGGGCGTCTATGACGCGGTGCAGCTCGTGCTGTTCACCTCCGAAAAGCAACCGCACCACATCGTGCCAGAAGGCGCGCGTGCGTTCGAGAAGTTTCCAGGCTGATGCGCGCGCTTGTTCTTGCTCTGGCGC
>CAZXNY010000537.1:0-1533 GCA_964642205.1 uncultured Caulobacteraceae bacterium | reverse complement strand
CTTGCTCAGAACGACATCAAGCGCGTCGTCGCGTACTCAACCTGCTCGCAGCTCGGCTACATGTTCTTCGCCGCCGGTTCCGGGGCGTACGGCGCGGCGATGTTCCACCTGTTTACGCACGCCTTCTTCAAGGCGCTGCTGTTTTTGGGCGCGGGCTCAGTGATCCATGGCCTGCATCACGAGCAGGACATGCGGTACATGGGCGGCGTGCGTAAGCCCATGCAGATCACATGGGCGATGATGATGATCGGCACGCTGGCGCTGATCGGGTTCGGCCTGCCGCTCGAAGGGCTCAAGATTGGCTTTGCGGGGTTCTACTCGAAGGACGCGGCGATCGAAGCGGCGTACGCGGCTGGCGAGGCGGGGCGTCTCGGCGGCGAGCTTGCGTTCTGGTGCGGCGTCGTCGCGGCGCTGCTGACCAGTTTCTACTCTTGGCGCCTGCTGTTCATGACGTTCGAGGGCACGTTCCGGCCGAATCCGGAAGCACACCACGATGACCATGCGCACGGTGACGATCACGCGCACGCGCATGACGATCATCACCACGCGCCAGCCAGCGGCGCCGCGCCCGCGCATGAATCGCCGATGGTGATGCTCGGTCCGCTGTTCGTGCTGGCGTTCGGCGCGATTTTCGCGGGTTGGATGTTCTACCCGTACTTTATCGGCGAACTTGCGGCGCCGTTCTGGCGGGACGCGATCGTGCTACCGCATGGCGGGCACCACCACTTCCCGGACTGGGTGATCTGGGCCCCGCTTGCGGTGACGATCACCGGTTTTGTATTCGCGTGCTTCTTCTACCTGTGGAACCAGGGGCTCGGGGCGCGGATCGCGGCTGCAGGCGGGCCGATCCACGCGTTCCTCTACAACAAGTGGTTCTTCGATCAGATCTACGACTTCGTGTTCGTGAAGGGCGCGCGGGCGATTGGCGACTTCTTCTGGAAGGTCGGCGATCAGAAGGTGATCGATGGGGCAGGGCCGAACGGCTTTGCGGCGGCGACGCGCTTTAGCGCGCGGCAGTTGCGTAAGCTGCAGACCGGCTTCGTCTACCACTACAGCTTCCTGATGTTGGCGGCGGCGGTGGCGTTTGGCGCTTATGCGTTGTGGGCTGGCGCGCAAGCTTCGGGAGCTGCGCCGTGACCGGGCTTCCAATCCTTTCGCTCGTGACGTTCCTGCCGCTGGCGGGCGCGCTGCTCATTCTCGTGGCGCGCTGGAGCACCAGCGGCGTCAATCCGGGGCTCGACCGCGGCGTGCGGTTGATGACGCTGATCGTGACGATCGCGACATTCGCGCTCTCGCTACTGCTGCTGCTTTGGTTCAACCCCGCGAACCCGGACTACCAATTCGTTGAGCGCGTCCCGTGGGCGTTCGGCGCGTCCTACCACGTCGGCGTCGATGGGCTTTCTCTGTCGCTCATTCTTCTGACAACGGCGCTGATGCCGCTCTGCATTCTCGCGAGCTGGTCGATCGACCGCCAAGTCGCCAGCTACATGGTGCTGTTCCTGGTGCTCGAGACGCTGATGATCGGCGTTTTCA
>CAZXNY010000536.1:0-1537 GCA_964642205.1 uncultured Caulobacteraceae bacterium | reverse complement strand
CCGCCATCAGCAGCGCGCTGTAGGTGAGGTAGAGATTGCCGGCGGGATCGGGGAAGCGCACTTCGACGCGCTTCGCTTTCGGGCCGGTGCCGTGCGGGATGCGGCACGAAGCGGAACGGTTGCGCGCGGAATAGGCGAGCAGCACCGGGGCTTCGTATCCGGGCACGAGGCGCTTGTAGGAATTGGTCGTCGAGTTCGCGAATGCGTTGATCGCCTTCGCGTGCTTGATGATGCCGCCGATGTAGAAGAGGCACGCTTCCGAGAGATCGGCGTAGCGATCACCGGCGAACGTGTTTTGGCCGCCCTTCCAGATCGACTGGTGCACGTGCATGCCCGAGCCGTTGTCCTTGTAATAGGGCTTGGGCATGAACGTCGCGGTCTTGCCGTAGCTCTGCGCGACGTTGTGGATCACGTACTTATAGAGGTTCATCGCGTCGGCCATGTGGACGAGCGTGTTGAACTTGAGGCCGAGCTCGTGCTGCGCGGGCGCGACTTCGTGGTGATGCTTTTCGACCGCGAGGCCGATTTCCTTCATTACCGAAAGCATTTCGCCGCGCATGTCCTGCAGCGAGTCGATCGGCGGAACAGGGAAGTAACCGCCCTTCGGGCCAGGGCGGTGGCCCATATTGCCCGCTTCGTACGCACGGCCTGTGTTCATCGGCAGCTCGGTCGAGTCGAACGAGTAGCCGGTGTTGTTCGGCTCGACGTTCCAGCGGACGTCGTCGAACACGAAGAACTCAGCTTCCGGGCCGAAATAGGCCGTGTCCCCAAAGCCGCCGCTCTTCACGTAGGCTTCCGCTTTCTTTGCGATCGAGCGCGGATCGCGGTTGTACGGCGCGAGCGTGCCCGGCTCGAGAATGTCGCAGAACAGCGCGAGCGTGGTTTGCTGGAAGAACGGATCGATGTGGGCGCCGGCCGTATCGGGGCGCATCACCATGTCGGACTCGTTGATCGCTTTCCAACCGGCGATCGACGAGCCGTCGAACATCGTGCCTTCTTGGAAATAGCTTTCCTCGAACATGTCCACGTCGAACGTGACGTGCTGCATCTTTCCGCGCATGTCGTTGAACCGGAGGTCGACGAACTGGACCTCCTTGTCCTTGATCAGCTTCATCACGTCGCCGGTAGCGGACATTTGGAACTCCCCCAAACACACCAGTTAAAAACAAGAGATGCGCGTCAGCGCATCAAAACGAACTTGCCCGCGCTATCGTGTTTCGAGCGCGCGGGCTCCGAGACGGTTCGACGCGGCGATCAGACCGCGGCCGCGCCGGCTTCGCCGGTGCGGATGCGGATGACGTTCGCAACGTCGGTGACGAAAATTTTGCCATCGCCGATTTTGCCGGTCTTGGCGGCCTTCTGGATGGCCTCGAGCGCGCCCTCGACTTGGTCATCGGTGACGACCACTTCGAGCTTCAGCTTCGGCAGGAAATCGACCACGTACTCGGCGCCGCGGTAGAGCTCCGTGTGGCCCTTCTGGCGCCCGAAACCCTTGACTTCGATGACGGTCATCCCCTGAAGGCCGATCTCCTGCAGC
>CAZXNY010000535.1:0-1541 GCA_964642205.1 uncultured Caulobacteraceae bacterium | reverse complement strand
CGCCGACGAATACATGATGAAGCCGTTCGACGGCGACATCCTGCACTCCAAGTTCACCGAGGCGGGCCTCATCTGATGCTGAGCGAGGCTGAGTTCGCCATCGTTGCGCGCGAAGTGAAGGGCCGCTCGGGCGCGGCGCTGAAGCCCGACATGCGCGCGCTCATCGAAAACCGCCTGCATCCCTTGTCGCGCCGCGAAGGCTTCAACTCCGTACCGGAGATGATCGCCGCGGCGCGCATCCGCCCCGACGGCGCATTGTGGAACGCCATCGCCGAAGCGCTCGCCCAGCCCGAAACCCGATTCTTCCGCGACCGCGCGCAGTTTCAGCATCTGCGCGAGCGCATCATTCCTGAAGCGCTGGCGCGGCGCGGCCATGAGCGCGCGCGCATCTGGTGCGCCGGCTGCAGCACCGGTCAGGAAGCCTACTCCCTTGCGATGATCATCGAGGAGATGCGCGCCGAGGGCGCCAATCCCGCAATCGAGATCATCGCCACTGACTTCGCCGAGCGCGGCTTGGACAAAGCCCGCTCCGGGCTCTTCACCCAGTTCGAAGTGCAGCGCGGGCTGCCGATCCGCACGCTCATTGCGCATTTCGAGCGCGCCGGCGATCTCTGGCGCATCTCCGACCGCTTGCGCGCGGGCGTGCGCTTCGAGCGCCACAATCTGTTACAACATCCCGGCGGCTTGGGTCAGTTCGACATCATCATGCTCGCGCACGTGCTGCCGGCGTTCGATCACGAGACCCGCATCGCCGTGCTCGCCCGCATCGCCGACGCACTCCGCCCCGACGGCGTGCTGCTGTTGGGCGACGGCGAGAGCTTGCCGGATGGGTGCGAGGGGCTGGCGGCAGAGCATGGCGTGGTGCGGCGCATGGGGGCGGCGCGGGCGGCGGCTTAGGGCTCTTCGCAATCGTTAGACACCGTCATCCCGGGCAAGCCGCGCAGCGGCGAAGACCCGGGACCCAGTAATGTAACGCACCGCTCTTGGCCCTCTGGGTCCCGGCTCTACGCTCGCTTTCGCTCGCTTCGGCCGGGATGACGGCTCTCCGCTGGCTCACAAAAAATCCGAATACAGATCACGCCACTCGGGGTTCGTCGTTTCGATCAGTTCAAGCTTCCATGCGCGTCGCCAGCGCTTGACCTGTTTTTCGCGCGTGATTGCCGTGTGCATCTGTTGATGCTGCTCGTACCACGCTAGAAACTTGCACCCGTACTTCTGCGTGAAGCCAGGCACTTGCCCTTCGCGATGCAGCTGAATGCGGGGCGCCAGATCGCTGCTGACGCCGGTGTACAGCGTGCCATTGCGTTTGCTGGCGAGAATGTACACCGCAATGAAATCGAAGCGCGCCATCGAACCAACGCTCCACCTAACGCGTGCAACGCACAAGAGTGCGAGTAACGAGCGCCGTCATCCCGGGCGGAGTGAGCGAAAGCGAGCGCAGACCCGGGACCCAGTCGCGCGGCACAGCTGGGTCCCGGATCGCGCTTCGCGCGTCCGGGATGACGGAAGCGTACGAGCCCTACCCCCCCTCCAACTCCCCT
>CAZXNY010000534.1:0-1544 GCA_964642205.1 uncultured Caulobacteraceae bacterium | reverse complement strand
GGTTTTGCGGGGCCGGCCGGGCCGGACGACGAAGAAGGCCTCGTCCACATCGTGCTCGCGCGGCGGGGCGGCGAAACACGGCGGCTGACCAAGCGCTACGGCAAGTTGGGGCGCGACGGCGTCCGCGACTGCGCGGCGCGGGACGCGCTCGGGCTGCTCTGCGCGGCGCTGGCGGACAGCTGAAGTTCGCACCCTCCCCCGGAATGGCGGCCAACTTTGGGCTTCACCCCACCCCCTGCCCCCTCCCCGCGCGGGGAGGGGGTGAGCGCGCCGAAGATCGCGGCGCACACAATCACAACAGGAAACGGCGCGCCCGCCATCAGCGCGCCGAACGTCACCACCGCGATCACGAACGCGCCGCGCGTCTTCAAACTCCGCCGCCCGATCCGCACCAGCGCCTCGGCGACGAGCGCAACCACAGCGCATTTCACGCCATCGAACGCCGCCGCCACCGCCGGCAAATGTCCAGCCGTCACGTAGAGCCAGGAGAGCGCGAGCACGATCGCCGCGCCCGGCAGCACGAACAGCCACCCCGCGACCACGCCGCCCCAAAAGCCGCGCAGCCGCCAGCCGACATAGGTCGCGAGCTGCTGCGCCTCCGGCCCTGGCAGCAACATGCAGAACGCCAGCGCGTGCTGAAACGCGTCCTCGCCGATCCATTTGCGCTCATCGACGAACACGCGGTGCATCAGCGCGATCTGCCCCGCCGGCCCGCCAAAGCCCAAGGCGCCGATCCGCGCGCTCTCGCGCACCAGCTCCGACATGGAAACGTCACGCACGCCTCGCCTCCCGCAACGGCGCATGCCGTCGTTCGCTCGGCGCTTGGGCGAGGCTCGCCAACACGGGAGGCCGTTGATCCCGGTGCGCTGCTTTTAGAGGACGCAAGCGCAGCGTATCAAGCGGTCGCGCGATGACAGACATTCAACCCACCCTCTCCCCCGCCCGCCTTCTCCTCGCGGTCGCCGTGATGGCGGTGTGGGGCACGAACTTCGTCGTCATCAAAATCGCGCTCGAGCATCTGCCGCCGCTCCTGCTTGCAGCGCTCCGGTTCACGTTCGCGCTTTTGCCGCTCGCGTTCCTCCTGCCGCGCCCGAAAGTCCCGTGGCGCAATCTCGCGGCTTATGGCGTGCTGATCGGCGTCGGGCAATTCGGCGTCTTGTTCATCGCGATGCGCGCCGACATTACGCCGGGCCTCGCCTCGCTTCTGATCCAGACGCAGATCTTCTTCACCATCGGGCTTTCGATGCGCATGAATCGCGAGCGCGTGCAGGGCCACCAGATCGCTGCGCTCCTCATCGCCACCAGCGGCGTCGCGATCATCGCGATCTTCTCGAACGGCGCGGTGACGCCGCTCGGCCTCGCGCTCATCCTGTTCGCCGCGCTCTCGTGGGCGGGCGGCAACCTCGTCGCGCGCGCGGCCGGCCCGGTGAACATGCTGGCCTACGTCGTGTGGAGCGCCCTCTTCGCCGCGCCGCCGCTGTTTGCGCTCTCCTTCGCACTCGAAGGCTGGCCGGCAATTCGCGACGGCATCGCGCGCGCCGACG
>CAZXNY010000533.1:0-1549 GCA_964642205.1 uncultured Caulobacteraceae bacterium | reverse complement strand
AATGCGCGCTCGGCGCCTGCAGGCGACGTGGTGGCGCAGGTGCGTGCGCTCGTGGATGCGGGCGTGCCGGAGATCGTGCTGACGGGCGTCGATCTCACGTCGTGGGGGCAGGATCTTCCCGGCGCGCCGAAGCTCGGCAATCTGGTCGCGCGCATTCTGAAGCTCGCGCCCGATCTGCCCCGCCTGCGGCTCTCGTCGATCGACGCGATCGAGTTGGACGATCAATTGTTCGAGTTGGTCACGGGCGAGCCGCGCATTGCGCCGCACCTGCACCTCTCGCTGCAGCACGGCGCCGACCTTATCTTGAAGCGCATGAAGCGCCGCCACCTCCGCGCCGACGCCATCGCGCTCACTGAGCGGCTGAAGGCCGCGCGGCCGGAGATCGCGCTGGGCGCCGATCTCATCGCGGGCTTTCCGACCGAGAAAGACGCGCATTTCGAAGACACGCTCTCGCTCGTCGATGCGTGCGGGCTTTCGTACCTCCATGTCTTTCCGTTCAGCCCACGGCCCGGCACGCCGGCCGCGCGCATGCCACAGCTTGAGAAAGCGCTGATCAAGGAACGCGCCGCGCGCCTGCGCGCGAAGGGCGAGGAAGCCTTGGCGCGGCATTTGACGCGTTGGGTCGGGCGCGAAGCCGAAGCACTGGTGGAGCGGGATGATTTTGCGCGGCTTCCGGATTTTACGGGTGTTGCGCTCACGGCTCCTCTGCCTGCTGCGCGCTCTGCGCCGCTGCGGTTCACCGCGCATGACGGTGCAAATTTGATCGGCGTTGCAGCATGAGCGGCGGGTTCTGGGGTTTCGGCAAGAAGAAGGACGCGCCCGCGAGCGCGCCTGAAACCGCGCCCACGCAGCAAGAGAAGAACGTCTTCTCGCGCCTGTTCGATGGGCTCTCGAAGTCGTCGAACAAGCTCGTCACCGGCGTGACCGATGTCTTCACGAAGAAGACGCTCGATCAGGCTTCGCTCGACGCGCTGGAAGACGTGCTCGTCGCATCCGACATGGGCGCGCCCGCCGCGGCGCGCATCGTGGCCGCGATTGCGAAGGAGCGCTTCAACAAGGAAGTGACCGACGCGGAGATGCGCGAAGCGCTCGCCGCAGAGATCGCCGCGATCTTGAAACCGCGTGAAGCGCGCCTCGATCTCACCGAGGGCAAGAAGCCGCGCATCGTGCTGATGATCGGCGTCAACGGCGCCGGCAAGACCACGACGATCGGCAAGATCGCACATCAGCTCAACACTGCCGGCGCCAAGACCGTGATCGGCGCGGGCGATACGTTCCGCGCGGCGGCGATCGAACAGCTCGAAGTGTGGGCCAAGCGCGCGAACGCCGGTTTCGTCTCGCGCCCGCAAGGCGCGGACGCAGCGGGCGTTGCGTTCGAAACCGTCGAGCGCGCGATGAAGGAAGGCGCCGACGTTGCGCTGATCGACACCGCCGGCCGGCTCTCGAACAAGACCGAGCTGATGGCCGAGCTCGAGAAGATCGTGCGCGTGATGCGCAAGCTCGATGACGACGCGCCGCACGAAACGCTGCTCGTGCTCGACGCGACGGT
>CAZXNY010000532.1:0-1553 GCA_964642205.1 uncultured Caulobacteraceae bacterium | reverse complement strand
GCCCGCCCGCTCCACCGCCTCGCGCAGACCACCGACCTGCGCGCGCAGCTGGTTGGCGAAGTCGACGAGCAGGATCGAATTCTTGATCTCGATCCCGACGAGCGCGACGAAGCCGATCACCGCCGTGAACGAGAGCGAGCCGCCCGTCACGGCAAGGCCAATGAGCCCGCCCATGATACCGAAGGGAATGACGAACGCGACAACAGCGCTCACAGAGAACGTCCTGAACTCAAGGATCAGCACCGCGAGAATCCCGAACAGCGCCACCAGAATTGCGGGCAACAAACCGCCAAAGCTCCGCGACTGCGCTTCCGCCTGTCCGCCAAACGCCAGCGTATAGCCGGGCGGCAGGTTCAGTTGCGCAAGCCGCGCTTCGACATCTTCCGTCACGCGCGACGTGAGAAATCCGGGCGCTGTGTAAGCGCGCACGGTTACTGTGCGTTCGCGCTGCAGCCGGTCGATCCGCGCGGGGCTTGAGGAGAAGCGCGGCTGCGCGAATTCCGAAAGCGGCGCAGCGCCCCCAGCGCCCGTCCAGATGTAGAGCCGCTCGAGATCGGCCGCGAGCATGGCGTCGGCGCGAGGCGCGCGCAGCATGATCGGATACGCATCGCCGATGGGATCGCGATACGCCGCCACCTGTGCCCCGCCGATCGCGATGCGCAGCGTCTGATCGATCGCGCCGGCCGGCACGCCGCGCAGCGCCGCCGCGTTGGTATCGACGTTCATGTCGAGATCGACGAGGCGCGCGGCCAGCGGGTTCGAGATGTCGCGAACGCCTGGCGTCTCGCTCAGCGTGCGCTCCACTTGCCCCGCGATATCCGACAGCGCCTGGATATCCGCGCCGCGCACGCGCACGGCGATCGGCGCTTCAATCGGCGGGCCGTTCTCAAAGCGGCGGATCAGAATACGCGCGCCAGGATACGCATCGAGCTCGCGCCGGATTTCTTCCAACAGCGCCTTGCCCTCACGCGCTTCCCAATGATCGACGCGCGCATAGATCGACCCGACGTTCGACTGCTGCTCTTCCGGGAACACGTTGTAGTAGATCTGCGGATTGCCCCGCCCGCTATTGGCGAAGCGCCACGTGATCTCTTCGTGTGACGCAAGCACGCCATCCGCAAACATGACCGCGCGATCCGTCTCGCTCACGGCCGTGCCCTGCGGCAGTTCGACATCGACGAGGAAGTACGGGCTGTCGTTCTCGGGAAAGAGGCTGAACCCGAGGCGTGGCACGATGCCTAGCGAGAGCACGAACAGAAGGAGGCTCACCGCAACGGTCAATCGCGGCCGGCCAAGCGCGACATGCAGCGCTGGGCGATAGATGCGGTGAATGGCGCCCATCGTCGCGTCGAGAAACGCATTCGAGTGCCCTGCGGCCGAGCGCGGCAACATCCGGCTCGCCAAAAATGGAATAATCGAGAGCGAAATAAAGAGCGACGCCGCAATCGTGCAGATCACCGCCATCGGCAGCGAACGGATGAAATCGCCCGCGCCTTCGGGAAGATTGAGCAACAGCAGGAACGCCAGCAGCAACGTCGCGGTGCAACCAAACA
>CAZXNY010000531.1:0-1553 GCA_964642205.1 uncultured Caulobacteraceae bacterium | reverse complement strand
CGCCCCGCGTGGGGTGGGGTTCGGGGTGGGGTGAACCACTCTCCTTCAAATTTCATTCGCCGATACACGACCAACGCCAGGAATCTCCCCACCCCCTGCCCCCTCCCCTCACGGGGAGGGGGAGTCCGTGAGTTCGCGCTCCAGCCAATCGATCGCGAACGGCAAGATGTCGCGCGCTTCGACGAGGAGACTTGGGCCAGCGCCGATCAAGCCTTCGCGCGCTCGGCCAGTTTCAATGAACGCGGCGACGAGTTCGGCGAAGTGGTTGCGCGCGGGATCGCCCACGACGGGGATCGAGGTGTTGAACTCTTCGATCATGCGCCACTCGACGCCGCGCGGCGTGGCGAACGGCGTTTCGCGGCGCACGATGCGCTTGTCCGGCAGGCGCGCCAGATGTTCGGCGTGGTGCAGCAACGTCATCGTGTCGTGCGGCGCGCCGGCCATCAGCACCTTGCCGCCCGCCTCCACGATCTTCGCGAACGGCGTGCCTTCGCCATAACCGTAGTTGAGCGGATGATCGGCCACGAACCAATCGGCGCGGGCGCCGAGTGCGAGCATGGACGCGCCGGGGTTCGCGCTGCGCTGCGTGCCCGGCGTGGTGCGCAGAGATTCGACGAACGCGCCATTGTCGCGCGCGCAACGTGAGGCGGTGATGTCGAAAGGCGGAATGTCCGCGCGGAGCTTTTCGTCCGGGCGGCCTGCTTCATCCACCTCGTAAAGCGCGTCCCAGTCGGCGTAGCCGAGCAGCGTGCCTTCCGGCCCAATCACGTCGCGGATCGCGCCGATCAGCGCATCCGGGCCGTTGAGCATCGGGCCGATGCGCCGGAGCGCGGCATGCGCCATGACCACGTCACCTTCACGCACGCCGAGCGCGGCGATGTCATGCGCGAGTGCGCGGCGGGTGAGGAGGTTGGGCATCACCAACATTTTATGGGCACACGCCGGCACGTCGAAGCGCACAACTTTGTCATTCCGGCCGAAGCCGCTTCGCGGCGAAGAGCCGGAACCTAGGGGCAAATGTATCGTCTGCGGCCCCAGGGTTCCGGGTCTCCGCTGCGCTTCGCCCGGAATGACGGCATTGATGGGAAGCGAGAGCCCGCCTCCATCGCTGCGATCAGCGCGGGTTCATCTGGCGGCGGAGGAAGGCCGGGATTTCCAGCTCTTCGTCGAGATTGGGATCGCGCACGACCTCTTCGCGCGCACGCGGCGCGGGCTCCGGCTCGCGATGGTGCTGTTGCGGCGCCGGTTGCTGCGGCGGCGCGAACTCCGACGGGCCGCCCTGCGAGCCGGGCTTCATCCACCCGAACAGCGAGAAGCCTTTGCGCTCTTCGTCGTTCGCGAAGCTGGGGCGCGGTTCGCGATACTCATCGACCGGCTGGATCGGCTGCGACGCGCGCGGCGGCGGGGCGGGATCGGCTTGCGAGAGGTTGATCTGCGGCGGCGCTTGCTCGGCTTGCGGGAAGCGGCGCGGCGCGGCGGCATCGGCGGCGCGGCGCGCGGGCTGCACGACCGTTTGCTGCGCGACGATCGCGTCATCGTCGATGCCGGTGGCG
>CAZXNY010000530.1:0-1554 GCA_964642205.1 uncultured Caulobacteraceae bacterium | reverse complement strand
TCTCCTCTATCAAGCGGTGCGGATCAAATCGATCTTGCGGCGCGCCGCGAGCGAGGGCGTCGGCGAAGCGGAGATCGTGATCGGCCATGCGGCCGAGCGCGCGCTGGCGCTGACGCTCGATGCATTCGAGGGCGCGCTGCGCAGCTCGTACGACAAGCGCGCGCCGCACTTCCTCGCGGAGCACGCCTTCGCGCTCGCACAGGCGTTTTCGGGCTTCTACCAGAACTGCCCGATCCTGCCGGAGAAGGACGCAACGGTGCGCGGCTCGCGCCTAGCGCTTGCGGCGGCGACACTTCGCCAACTCGAACGCACGCTCGATCTGCTCGGCTTTGAAGCGCCAGAACGGATGTAAATTTCTATGCGCGACGGGTTGACACTCGGCGCGTCGTGAACCGGTGCGCGTTTTCCAGCAAATACAACGCAAAAGCCCGCTCGCGCTTCGTGAACGGGCGTTGACACTGCGCCGGAGCGGGCGTTCGTTCACCCCAACAAAGTAATGGAGGAACGCGATGGCGGACGATCTCAGCACACGCGCGGCGTGGTGGCTCGACGGCAATTTCGCGCCAGTGACGGACGAGGTCGAGGCGTTCGATCTGAAGGTCGAGGGCGCGCTGCCGCCCGAACTGACGGGCGTCTATATGCGCATTGGCCCGAACCCGAAGGACAAGCGCTCGGCGCATTGGTTCATGGGCGATGGCATGCTGCACGGCATGCGCCTCGAAGACGGCAAGGCCGCCTGGTATCGCAACCGCTATGTGCAGACCACGAAGCTCGCCGGAGAAGGCGGCGCGCCGGGGCCGATGATCGACCGAAAAGCGTCGAGCGCGAACACCAACATCGTACGGCACGGCGGCAAATTCTTGGCGCTGGAGGAGGCGCACTTTCCATACGAAGTGACCGGCGATTTGGCGACGAAGGGCTGGACCGATTTCGGCGGCAAGCTCACCGGCTCATTCACGGCGCATCCGAAGATCTGCCCGGTGACGGGTGAGATGCTGGCGTTCGGTTATTCGTTCATGCCGCCGTTCCTCACCTATCACCGGCTCGATCGCGAAGGCCGGCTGGTTCAGAGCGAGGACATTCCGGTGCGCGGGCCGACGATGATGCACGACTTCTGCACGACCGCATCGAGCGTGATCTTCATGGATTTGCCAATCGTGTTCGATCTTGAGATCGCGATGAAGGGCGGCATGCCGTATCGCTGGAGCGATGAGTATCCGGCGCGCCTTGGGGTGATGCCGCGCAACGGCACGGCGAAAGACCTCAAATGGTACGACGTGCCGGCTTGTTACGTGTTCCACCCGATGAACGCCTATGACGATGGCGACCGGATCGTGTTCGATGTCGCGCACTATGAGAAGCTCTGGGTGACCGGCTTCGGCGATCACGCGCCGTATCTCGTGCGCTGGGTGATCGACACCAAAACCGGCCGCGTGAGCCAGACTCAGATGGATGACGTGTCGATCGAGTTTCCGCGGGTCGCGGATGCGCGCGCTGGCCTCAAGCATCGCTACGGCTATGCGCCGCTGCAGAACGGACCGGACGCGGGCGCCT
>CAZXNY010000529.1:0-1560 GCA_964642205.1 uncultured Caulobacteraceae bacterium | reverse complement strand
GATTGCGGGCGTCATGGCTTAACCGATCGTTTCGTAAATGCCGGTCATCGCGGTAACCAAGCTGAGCTCCACGGCGCCGATTGCGAGCGCCACGATCGCGATCGCCGCCGGCTCGACCAGCGCGGTCAGTCTCTTCAGCGCATCGCGCAAGTCGTCCTCATGCCGCTCCGCAATCACGGCGAACATCTCCGGAAGCGCGCCAGAGCGCTGACCAGCGCGTAGCAAGGATCGGTCCGCGCGCTCTAGCGCGGGTGCAAACGCGACATCGATTTCACGCCCATCGCGAAGATCGGCCACGGTTTTCGCGAGCGTCGTATCGAGCGGCCCGTGCGCCACGGCTGCGCGCGCCAAGTTCGCCGCCTCAAGCACGCCAACGCCCGCTCCCGTCGCCAACGACATGACTCGCGCCCACGTCGCACGCGCGCGCGCCAGAATGAGCCCGCGCGCCAGTGGAAGCTTCGCGAGCGCGCTCAGCACCGCGCCGCGTGTCTGAGGGCGCCGCCACGCTGCGACCGCGAGCACGGCAATAAGGATAACGGCGCCGAGCATGGCCCAGCCGTACGTGCGCACCGCGTCGCTCATGGCGAGCACGACGCCAGCCGCGCCTGTCGCTTCCGCCGCCTGGCTGCGCAACATGTCCGCAAAGCGTGGCACGACGGCGGTCATCATGAACGCAACGGCCCCAGCGCCAGCCGTGAGGAGGAGCGCGGGATAGGTCAGCGCGTTCGTCACATCACGCCGCAACCGGTCTTCAAGGATGAGCTGCGCGGACGCCTCCTTGAGCACGCGCGGCAGCTTACCACTCGCCTCCCCCGCCGCGACGAGCGCGTACACGTAGGGCGGATAGCCTGGAACGCCGGCCTCGAGCGCCGACGCCACGCGCTCGCCCTGACGCAGCTTATGCACGGCGATATCGAGCCCGCGCCGGAGCGCCGCTGGCGCCTGCGGGTCGGCAATCGCCTCCAGCGCGTCGAGCAATTCGACACCTGCCGCGGTCATGACCGCGAGTTGCCGCAAGACGAGGATGCGCTCGGCCGCGCGCAACCCGCTCTGCGGCTCGCTTTCTGCATCGCGCAATTCGGTGACGACCAGACTGCGTTGCGACAGCCGCTTCAGCGCATCCTGCCGATCGCGCGCCCACAACGTTTCATTTTCGATCGCGCCACTTGGCGCGCGCGCCCGATAAACGAAGCGCCGTTCGGTGCGCGCCCCGCTCATCCTGCGGCTCGCGCTGCTTCAGCAGGCGTGGTCTCGCCGGCTCGCGCCTTGAGTTCGGCGTCCTCACGAATGGAGCGGAACCCATTGGCGCGGACCAGCGCTTCGAGCGCAGCCTCCCCGAGCCGCGCGCGAATAGCGTCGTGCAGAGCGCCATCCACTTCCGCGACCTCGAACACGCCAATACGGCCGACAACGCCTTCGCCCGCGCACGCCGCGCAACCAGCGCCTTTGCAGCGCGCGCAAGTCCGGCGGATGAGACGTTGCCCGACAATCCCGCGTAGCACATCGGCCAGCAAGAATGGCTCAACACCAAGATCGATGAGGCGCGCAACGGCCGCGAGG
>CAZXNY010000528.1:0-1579 GCA_964642205.1 uncultured Caulobacteraceae bacterium | reverse complement strand
CCGCCGCGACCGCAGCTTGCGGCGCAGCGGCGCGCTTGATCGTGCCTTCGAACTCGGCGGCGGTGTCGATGCCCAGCGAGCCGTGCATGATCTCGCCCTTTACCATCGCGCCGGCGCGCAACAGCACGTGCTGCGCTTCGATGCGCCCTTCGACGGCGCCATCGACCACGATCGTCTCGGCGATCAGATCGCCGGTGACCACCGCGCCCGCGCACACGGTGATCGCGGCGGCGCGCACGTCGCCTTTGATCTTGCCGTAGACGTGCATCTCGTCGGTCGTGGTGAGCGAGCCCGTCATTTCGGTATGCGCCGAGATGATCGAGGGCGGCGGGCCCATTGGCGCCATATCCGTCGCCGGTTGGCCCGGCGCCGCGCGCCCGGCGAGCCCGGTCGCGGCCCGCAGCATCGTCACCGATTGAGACGCCGTGCGCCGCACGTTCTGCACCGCGCCGCTCACATCACGATTCATCGTGTCAGACATGGCCACTATTCCCCAACCAGCACGTAGTCCGGGGAAAATCGTGCAAGCGCCGCGCCGGGCTTAGCCCGCTTCGTCCACCACCGGCGCATCTTCCGGCAGGAGAAAATGCGCGCGGCGATTGCGGAAATCGACGGTCACGCGCCGGAACATCTCCAGCGCGTCCATGCCCAAAAGCAGCGCGGGCCGGCGCGTCATATCCATGCGCCGGAAGAAGTGCGTGTTGGCGAACGCCACCGGCAAGCCGCGGATCGCCACGCCGCCGATGCGCAAATTATCGACCACCGTGTAATCCGCCATCACCGCCTCGCCCGTGATGCTCACGAACTGCAGCGGCTCGAACCGGTTCTGCCGGGTCACCAGCAGGCGCCGCAGCGCCTCGTTTCCGATCGAGGTCTGCAAACCGCTGTCGACGATGACGTCCACCTCGACGCCCGCCGCGCTTGAATCGATTAGCACGAGTTGCCCAAACCGCGCGCGCCCGCGCACCACGATGTCATTCGGCCCCGTCGAAGGCAGCGCCCGCGGCGCGGGGCCGATGCGCATTTCCGCCGCCTCAAAATCGAGCACGACGCGCTGGCCGCGCAGCGCATCGATCCCGAGCACGCCCGCCGCGCCGATATGCTCACCGTCCAACGCGAACACCCGCAGATCGCGCGGCGCGCCCATGCCGAACGACACGTCCGGCGCATTGACCATCGAGATCGCGCGCGTGTTCGTCATCGACAGCAGACGCCCGTTGCCGGACGGCGCCAGATTAAGCTCCTGCGCCAAGTGCCGCGCGATGACGGAGCGCTCTGCAGCCGTATCTATGATGAACGGGTATGGTCCGGACTCGCCGATCCGAACTGACGCCAACATCCGATCGGTCTCGGTCAGCGTCGTCGCGATCCGCGTTTCGCTGTCGTCGGCCGGCGCGGTCTCTTCGGCCGCCGCGTTCGCGCACGCCATCGCGAGCGCCGCCGCCATCACCACCCGCACGAACGCTTTACGCATATCGATCTCCGATACGCGATCCTTGAACCGACACGCGCACATCGCCTAGCGGCAACGCACGCGCATCAGTCACATTTCGCGGAGACCGTAAGCGCCCTTACGCTT
>CAZXNY010000527.1:0-1585 GCA_964642205.1 uncultured Caulobacteraceae bacterium | reverse complement strand
TGCGCTCGTGGTCGCTGGTGAAGATGGGCACCACGGCAGCGCAGAAGAAGCTGTTCTTCAACCTGCGCCGGATGAAGGGCGAAATCTCCGCGCTCGAGGAAGGCGATCTGCGCCCCGAGAACGTGGCGACCATCGCGCACAAGCTCGCCGTCACCGAAGACGAAGTCATCTCGATGAACCGGCGCCTCTCGGGTGGCGACGCGAGCCTCAATGCGCCGATCGCCGGCGACGGCGAGAGCGAGTGGCAAGATTGGCTCGCGGACGACACGCAAGAGAGCCAAGAGAGCGTGCTCGCCGAGAAGGAAGAGTACGGCGCGCGCATGACGCTGCTCGAAACCGCGATGGCCGAGCTCTCCGAGCGCGAGCGGCACATCATCCAAGAGCGGCGCCTCAAGGATGAGCCGGCGACCTTGGAAGACCTCTCCAAGGAATACGGCGTCAGCCGCGAGCGCGTCCGTCAGATCGAGGTGCGCGCGTTCGAGAAGCTGCAGAAGGCGATGACCAAGGCGGCCCGCGAAAGCGGCTTGGTCGACGCGGACGCCGTCCACTAACCAGGTAAGCTTAACCGCGCAATGCGCAGTTGAGTTGGCATCGCGATTGCACCTTTGAGGCGACCCCACGTGGGGTTTCTTCGGAGGAGACAATCACGATGCGTAAGACGTTCATGCTTATCGCGGCCAGCGCCGCGCTCTTCACGGCTGCCCCGGCTGCGTTCGCCGACAATTGCGGCTGCGGCCCGCAACACCGCCCGCAGCGCCCGCTCATCGATGTGAACGCCAACGCCGGCGGCCATCGCCTCGTCAACGCTGACGTCAACGTCGGCGGGCGCCGTGGCCTCGTCGATGCTGACGTGAACGTGCTCGGCGCCGGCCATCGCGGCCGTGGTTCGCTTGTCGATGCCGACGTCAACGTCGGCGGCCGCAACGGCCTCCTGAACGTTGACGCCAACATTGGCTCGAACAACCGCCGCGGCGGTTCGCTTCTGAACCTCGACGTGCGCGCCCTCGGCGGCGGCGTCGGCCACTAACACCTGAGACCTGAAGCCACACCAAGCCCTGAAGCTACCAAGCAAAGTGAAGTGAGAAGCGCCGAGGCGGCGGCGTCTCATTCACTGCTCAATCGAAGCGATCGAGCGCGTAGAGCGCTGCATCCTCATCACGCTGCCCACGCAGCGCGTTCGCAACGATCTCCGCGGCCATCGCACTGAACGTGATGCCGTTGCCGCCATAGCCAAACGCCGCAAATGTGCGCGGCGCATTCGTAACGGCGCCAATCAGCGGCAATGCATCGTCGGTTTCGCCGAACAATCCGGCCCACGCGTATTCGATTGCAACATCGCCCGCGCCCGGTGCAAGCGCTTTGAGTTTGTCCCGCAACAGCGCAATCTTCTCCGGCGCCATCGCGTCGCGCGCGTTTGGATCGGAGATATCTTCGTCTCCCCCGCCGATGATGATCCGCCCATCCGCGCTCGTGCGCAGATACGCGTAAGGCTCCGCCGCTTCCCAAACGAGCGCGCGTGAAGGCCAATGCGGCGCAAGCGCTGCGGTGGCGATCGCCCAAGTCGATGTGATGCGATGGCCGCTGC
>CAZXNY010000526.1:0-1594 GCA_964642205.1 uncultured Caulobacteraceae bacterium | reverse complement strand
GCGGCAGCGCGCGCTCGGCGAGCGCGCGGCCGCGATTGGTGTGGCGCCCGCTCCAGATCTCGGCGGTGTAGTCGGCGATGCGGCCCTGCTCATCGAGTTCGGCGGTTAGCTCGATGTCCATCGCGGTGCCAACGGGCGCGTGCGCGAATTCATCTTCGCGGGGCCAGAGCACGCGGATCGGCGTTCCCGGATGCGCCATCGCGAGGACAGCCGCATCGAACGCGGCGTCGTCCGAACCGTTGTGGCCGTAATTGCCGGGACCTTGTTCGTGGCGAACGTCGATGAGCGCTTCATCGAGCCCGAGACCGCGCGCGATCGTGCCGCGGATCGGGAAGACGCCCTGGCTGTGCACCCACATGGTGAGGCGGCCGTCTTTGAACTGCGCGATGCCGCAACTCGGGCCCATCGAGCCGTGCGCGATGTAGGGCTTGGAGTAGCGTGCGGTGATGCGGCGGCGGTTGGAGGGCTCCGCCTTCGGCGCGCCCGTGTCGTATTGCTCGCTCTCAGCGTCGCGCAACGCGGCGGCTTCCGAGACAGCTTGTGAAAGCGTGCGCCCGCCCTCCCATTCGGCGCGCTGGAGCGCCGCTTCGTGCGCGCGGCGCGCCACAGCTTCATCGGCGCTGAGGAAAGCGACGAAATCCTGGTTGCGCCAGATCGCGACGTCGCCCTTCGCGGCGCGCTTGATGGCGGCCTCGTCGAGCGCTTTGAGTTTCGCGCCCGGCGATGGCTGCCGGAGAACGCGCGCATGCAGCATGCCGGGTAGCGTGATGTCGTGGATGAACGCGGCGCCGAACACTTTTGCCGGCAGATCGACGCGCGCGGTTTCTTGGCCGACGAGCGTATATGAGTCTGCGGGTTTGGGCGCGGCGCGTTCACCGTCTGCGTCACATGCGAGATCGACGGCGGCGGCGAGCGTCCAATAGGTTTCGCCGGTCGGTTTGCCATCCTGCAGGATCGCGCCGTCGCGCACGCTGAGCGCATCGGCAGCGCAGTTCAGTTTCGTGGCGGCGGCGGCAATGATCAGCGCGCGCACTTCGGCGCAGGCTTGGCGAACGGATGCGCCCGACATTTCCACCGACATGGAGCCGACGGTGAGGCCCTCGTTCGGGCCGGTCGTCGACGGTTCTTCGGCGCTCACTTGCGCCATCGTCACGTCGAGTTCTTCGGCGCCGATCTGCGCGATCGCCGTCATCGCGCCTTGGCCGTATTCGACTTTGCCCGTCGCGATGCGCACGCGCCCGTCTGGGAGAAACGACACCCAGCGATCAAGGCGCGGGTTCGCTGCAAGGGTTGCAGGAAGCGTGCTCATGACCGCGCCTCCCGCATGCGCTTGGCGGCGAGCGCCACAGCGTCCATCACGCGCGTATGCACGCCGCAGCGGCAAAGATGCCACGCGAACGCTTCACCGATTTCTTTGCGCGTCGGATCGGGGTTGCGGTCAAGCAGCGCTTTGGCGCCGACGATGAGCCCGGAGAGACAGTAGCCGCACTGGCCCGCCTGCAACTCAAGAAACGCGGTCTGCAGCGGATGCGGGCGATCGGGCGTGCCGACGCCCTCAATAGTCGTGATCTGCTTGCCAACAAGATTGCCGATC
>CAZXNY010000525.1:0-1598 GCA_964642205.1 uncultured Caulobacteraceae bacterium | reverse complement strand
GAGGGCGGGCTGTATCTCAACGCCCCCGACATCAGCGGGCTCAGCCCGAGCGCAATGGCGCCGCCGTTGACGTTGATCTTCGAAGCGTCGGCGCCGAGCTTTTGGAGCCAAGCGACCGGAACCGGCGCGAAGGCTTCGTTCACTTCGTAAAGATCGATGTCTTCGATCTTCATGCCAGCCTTCTTCAGCGCACGCTCCGTCGCCGGGATCGGCGCTTCGAGCATGATCACGGGGTCGTGGCCCATCACGGACAGGTGCACGATGCGCGCGAGCGGCGCGATGCCGAGCTGCTTCAGGCCTTTTTCGCTAACGACCATCACGCCCGAGGCGCCGTCGCAGATTTGGCTCGAAGTTGCGGCGGTCACGCGCCCGCCTTCGGCAAGGAGCTTCACGCCTTTGATGCCATCGAGCGTCGCATCGAAGCGGATGCCTTCATCGACCGTGTGCTGCTCTTTCTCGCCGTTCGCGAGCGTGATCGGCATCGCGAGGATCTCGTCCTTAAAGGCGCCGGCTTGGGTGGCCGCGATCGCACGGCGGTGGCTCTCGTACGCGTACGCGTCGAGTTCATCGCGCGAGATGTTGTACTTTTGCGCGATCATTTCCGCGCCCTTGAACTGGCTCCACTGGATGCCAGGGTAGCGCTCTTCTTGGCGCGGGCTCTTGGGGCCCGTGCCCATCGCCGGGCCGACGACCGAGGCGCCCATCGGCACGCGCGTCATGCTCTCAACGCCCGCGGCGATGACGATGTCCTGCGTGCCGCTCATCACGGCTTGCGCCGCGAACTGCAGCGCTTGTTGCGAGGAGCCGCACTGGCGGTCGACGCTGGTGGCCGGCACGCTTTCAGGCAGCTTCGAAGCAAGCACCGAGCCGCGCGCGACGTTGATCGCTTGCTCGCCGACTTGGCTGACGCAGCCCATGATCACGTCTTCGACCAGCGCGGGATCGATCTTGGTGCGATCGACGAGTTCATTCAGCACCGCGCCGCCCATGTCGGCTGGATGCCAGCCGCTCATGCGCCCGCCCTTCTTGCCGCCGGCCGTACGGGTCGCGGCGACGATATAAGCTTCACCCATGGTCCTGCTCCTTGCTTGGCCGCTTACGGCCGCTCGTTCGAGAAGATGATCGTGCCGCTCGCGGCGAACATTCCGCCGACGCCATGACACACGGAGATTTTCGCGTTCGGCACCTGCGCGGGCGCAATGCCGCGCATCTGCCGCACGCTCTCTTGCAGGGCGTACATGCCGTACATGCCGCTATGCATATAGGAGAGCCCGCCGCCGTTTGTATTGAGCGGGAGCTTGGCGCCCGGGCGCGTGTTGCCCTCGGCGATGAAATCGCCTGCTTCACCCGGCTTCACGAAGCCGAGGTCTTCGAGGCCATACATCGGCAGGTGTGCGAACGCGTCGTAGATCATGAGGTGATCGACGTCGGCGTGCTTCAAGCCCGCTTCTTCGAACGCCTTTTTGCCCGACACTTTGAAGGCGCGTGAGGACGTAAAGTCCTCCATCTGCGACACCATCGGCGTCTCGACGCTCTCGCCCGTGCCAAGCACGTAGACCGGCTTTTGGGGGAAGTCCTTTGCGCGCTCGGCCGAGGTC
>CAZXNY010000524.1:0-1620 GCA_964642205.1 uncultured Caulobacteraceae bacterium | reverse complement strand
AAAGCTCGCCGACGTCGGGCATGTCGGCCATTGCCTGGCGGATCGCTTCGGCGGCGCGGGCGAACTGCGCGTCTTCGCGGATCGAGCGCGCGCGGGAGAGGCTGTCCTCAGTGGGCTGCGCTTCGGTCTGCGTTGAAGCGGTTTCGTTGCCGTCATCGGCGGTGCGGTTCGAGGTGAACTCCGGATTGCCCGCGGCGACGGGCGCCGAGTGGCCGCTCCTCACGCCGCTATCGGCAAAGCTCGTTCCCGCGAGCATGCCGCCCGCGCCGCTCGACTCGCGTGAGACGCTCGCCGGCGCGAAAAACTCCGCGATGCCGCGGCGTTGATCGGGGCTCGTCGTGTTGATCAGCCACATCAGCAGGAAGAACGCCATCATGGCGGTCACGAAGTCGGCGTAGGCGACTTTCCACGCGCCGCCGTGGTGGCCGTGGCCAGCCTTCTTGATCCGCTTGATGATGATGGGGGCTTGGTTGGCCCGGGCCATATGCTACGTCCGATCCCGCCCCTTGGCGGGGCCAGCGGCCTTGATGGCAAACGGCTGTTAAGATCGGGTGACCAGAGGGGCGCAATGGGCGGGGACGGTACGGACGCGCTGGACTCACGGGCGTTCCGCAATGCGCTTGGCTGCTACGCCACGGGCGTCGCGGTGATCACGGCGCAGAGCCCGGCCGGCGTTGCGGCGATCACCGTAAACTCGTTCGCCTCGGTCTCCTTGGAGCCGGCTCTGGTGCTCTGGTCGCTCGGCGATCAAAGCGATGCGTATGACGTGTTCAGCACCGCAAGCGCTTGGGGAGTGACGGTGCTTGCGGCCGAAGATGAAGTGCGCGCGCGCCGGTTCGGGCAAAAGGGCCGCGCCTGCGCTGACGCAGCCGATTGCGAGATCTTGGGCGGCGCGCCGGTGCTGAAAGGCGGGATCGCGGCGTTCGGCTGCGACACATTCGAGCGCAAACGGCTTGGCGACCATCTGCTGATCGTCGGCGAGGTGCGGGATTTTCGCTCCCACGAGGGCGCGGGACTTTCCTTCTTCCGCGGCGCGTTCGGGGAGGCGCGCTGATGGCGGCTGTTGCGTTCCTCGGGCTTGGCGTGATGGGCGGGCCGATGGCGGGTCATCTCGCGAAGGCCGGTCATGACACGCGTGTCTACAACCGGACAGCCGCGCGGGCAGAGGCGTGGGCGAAGGCCAACAACGGCAAAGCGTTCACCGATATCGCCGAGGCAGTGCGCGGCGCGGATGTCGTGTGCGCGTGCGTGAGCGCGGATGCGGACGTGCGCGCCGTCTTCGAAGCGGCGCGGCCTGCGATGGGCAAGGGCGCGGTGTTCGTGGATCACTCGACCGCGTCGGCGAAACTGGCGCGCGAACTTGCGGCGGAGGCCGCGGCTTCTGGGTTCGGATTTCTCGATGCGCCGGTGTCCGGCGGCCAGGCTGGCGCGGAAGCGGGGCGGCTGACGGTGATGATCGGCGGCGAGGCGGGAGATGTCGCGAAGGCCGGGCCTGTGCTGAGGGCGTATGCGGCGAATGTCACGCATGTCGGGCCCGCCGGCGCGGGCCAGCTTGCGAAGATGGTGAACCAAATCTGTATCGCCGGCGTGGTGCAGGGCCTCGCGGAAGGGCTGCACTTC
>CAZXNY010000523.1:0-1637 GCA_964642205.1 uncultured Caulobacteraceae bacterium | reverse complement strand
AAATGCTCTCGGCCGAGCGCGGCGCGCGCGCCAACACGCTCGACGCCTATCGCCGTGACCTGAGCGATGCAGCCGAACACATGGGCGGGCTGACGCGCGCGGATGCGCCACGCGTTGAAAGCTACATCGCTGGGCTTGCGACACGTGGGCTTGCGAGCGCAACAGCCGCGCGCCGCCTCTCCGCGCTGCGGCAATTCTATCGTTTCGAACTGGCCGAGGGCACACGGGCCGACGATCCGACGGCGCGGCTCGATGCGCCCAAGCGGGGGCGATCGCTACCGAAGACGCTCTCGACCGATGAGATCACACGTCTCTCGGATGCAGCGGCGGCAAAGGGCGATGCTTCCGCGCTCCGGGACCGCGCGCTGATCGAGCTGCTCTACGGCGGCGGCTTTCGCGTGAGTGAACTTATCGCGCTGCCGGCGCGCGCGGCGCCAAAGCCGGGGCAAGCGCATCTCATCGTCATGGGCAAAGGCGGCAAGGAGCGCATGATCGTGCTCGGCCGCCCAGCGCTCGAAGCGCTTGCCGCGTTTCTCGAGGTGCGCGCGGCGCTGCTGCCCAAAGCGAACACGGCGGCGCGCGAACGCGCTGAGCGCTGGCTCTTCCCCTCTTCGCGCGCGGCGGATGGCAAGCTCACACGCCGCCGCGTGCAGCAGATCCTCGACGAAGCGGCAGTCGTCGCCGGGATCGATCCGGCGCGTGTGAGCCCGCACGTGCTGCGCCACGCCTTCGCGACGCATCTCGTCGAAGGCGGCGCCGACTTGCGCACGGTGCAGACGCTGCTTGGGCACGCCGACATCGCAACCACGCAGATCTACACGCATGTCGCGGAGGATCGGCTGCGCACCTTGGTCGAGACCGCGCACCCGCTGGCCAAGCGCAAACGCTAACCGCTAAGCTCCCTGCAAAACGGGAGAGAACAATGCGCGCGGTTTGGTACGACAAGCAGGGCCCGGCCCGCGAGGTGCTCGTTCTTGGCGAGATGGACAAGCCGGCGCCGCAGCGCGGCGAGGCGCTGATCCGCATCAAGGCGTCCGGCGTGAACCCATCCGATGTCGGCTGGCGCGGCGGGCGCGCGGGGCCGATGGCGTATCCGCGCATCGTCACGCACAGCGATGGCGCCGGGATCGTCGAAGCCGTTGGGCCGTGGGTGAGCCCCTCGCTCGTGGGCAAGCGCGTGTGGTTCTACAACGGCCAGCGCAACGGGCGCGCGTTCGGCTCGTGCGCGGAATACATCTCACTCGACGCCGATCTCGTTTCGCCGCTGCCCGATCATGTGAGCTTCGCCGAAGGCGCAACGCTGGGTATTCCCGCGATGACGGCGCATCGCTGCGTGTTCATGTACGGCCCCGTGCAAGGGCGCACGCTGCTCGTGACGGGCGGCGCAGGCGCGGTGGGATTGTACGCCGTGCTCCTCGCGAGCTGGGCTGGCGCGACGGTGATCGCAACGGTCAGCTCCGCCGAGAAAGCCGAACGCGCCAAGCAAGGCGGCGCGCATCACGTGATCAACTACAAGACAGAAGACGTCGCCGCGCGCATCGCCGAGATCACGAACGGCGCGGGCGTCGATCACGTCGTCGATGTCGATTTCGGCGGCAATCTCGCGCACACGCTGCCATCGTTGAAGAACAACGGCA
>CAZXNY010000522.1:0-1642 GCA_964642205.1 uncultured Caulobacteraceae bacterium | reverse complement strand
AAGCCGTGCTCTACGCGCCCGCGATGAATGTGCGCATGTGGGAGCATCCGGCGACGCAGCGCAACCTGAAGCGCCTGATTGCAGATGGCGCGCATATGGTCGGGCCCGATCAGGGCGAGATGGCGTGCGGTGAATTTGGCTTCGGGCGGATGGCCGAGCCGCAAGCGATCCGCGACGCAATCCTGGCGTTGCTGCAACCGAAAGCGCGACCGCTCGCAGGCAAACGCATCATCGTGACGGCGGGGCCGACGATCGAGCCGATCGATCCGGTGCGCTTCCTCTCGAACCGCTCGAGCGGCAAGCAGGGCTACGCGATCGCAGCTGCGTTGGCTGAGCTAGGTGCGGATGTGCGGCTGATCTCTGGGCCGGTCGCGTTGGCCGATCCGCCGAGCGTGAAGGTCACGCGCATCGAAACGGCGGCGGAGATGCTGGCGGCGAGCGAAGCGGCGCTGCCGGCGGATGCGGCAGTGTGCGTGGCGGCGGTTGCCGATTGGCGGCCCGAGACGCGCGCGACGGACAAGATCAAGAAGGACAATGCCGGCGGCGCGGCGATGACGATCTCGCTCTCCGAGAACCCAGACATTCTCGCGACGCTCTCGAAAGCCGGGCCGCGGCGGCCTGCGCTCGTTGTTGGCTTTGCGGCGGAGACCGAGAAGGTCGAAGCGCATGCGAAGAAGAAGCTCGCGAAGAAGGGTTGCGACTGGATCGTGGCGAACGATGTCTCGGGCGACGTCATGGGCGGCGCGGAAAACGAGATCACGATCTACACGCATGCGGGCGCGGAAAGCTTTGCGCGCATGGCGAAAGAGAAAGTCGCCGAGGCGCTCGCGGAGCGGATTGCGGATGCGCTGACGGCGGAAAAGACCGAGCGGGTGAGCGTGTGACGATCGATCGCCGCACCGCTGCTTTTGGATTGGCCGCTGTGACCATCAGCGGCTGCGCGACGGCGCAAACGGAGACGAGCGTGGAGCGCAACATGTACGGCCTCATCGGCAAGATGATCGCACAGCCCGGCCAACGCGACGCGCTGATCCGCGCGATGCTGGCGGGCACGACGGCGATGCCGGGGTGCTTGAGCTACATCGTGGCGCGCGATCCGGCCGACGAGAACGCGATCTGGATCACCGAAGTGTGGGACAGCGCGGAGAACCATCGCGCGTCGCTGCAGCTGCCGGCTGTGCAAGCGACGATCCAGCAGGCGCGGCCGCTAATTGCGGGCTTTGGCGAACGGTTCGAAACAGCGCCTGTCGGCGGCGTTGGAATCGGGTAGCGCGGTGCGCGTCGCCCTCCTCGGCGGCAATGGGTTCATCGGCCCGCATGTGGCGAATGCGTTGCGCGCGGGCGGTCACGACGTTGTTGTCCTGTCGCGACGGAGCGGCGTAGATCGCGCGGATGCGCCAAGCGTGCGCGCTGCGCTTGGCGATGCGGACGCACTTGTCGATCTGATCGCGTATACGGAGGCGCCGGCGGCGGCGCTGCTTGAGGGGTTGCGCGATTGGCGCGGGCGCTATGTGCTGATCAGCAGCGCGGACGTGTATCGCAACTACGGCGCGCTGCAGAAACGCGAGACGGCGGAGATCACGCCCCCACCGCTCAGTGAGTCAGCGCCGCTGCGCGTGAGCCGCTATCCGTATCGGCGCGA
>CAZXNY010000521.1:0-1646 GCA_964642205.1 uncultured Caulobacteraceae bacterium | reverse complement strand
CAAGTAGAATTGGCCTTGCATCGAGGCGCCCGATGGCGCGCACGCTGCCCGCCTTAAAGCGAGCGTTGCACCACTTCCACATTGAAGCACTCGATCACATCGCCCTGCTTGATGTCCTGGAACGGGCCGAAGCTCATGCCGCATTCCTGGCCGGAGACGACTTCGTTCACTTCGTCCTTGAAGCGCTTCAGCGTCGTCAGCACGCCCATTTCCTGGATGACGACGTTGTCGCGCAGAATACGGACGTTCGCGCCCTTGCGGACGTTGCCTTCCGTGACGCGGCAGCCAGCGACTTTGCCGACACGCGTGATCTGGAAGACTTCCAGCACTTCGGCGTTGCCGAGGAACGTTTCACGCGTGACCGGCGCAAGCATGCCGGACATGACGCCCCTAATGTCGTCGATCAGGTCATAGATGATCGCGTAGTAGCGAATTTCCACGCCTTCGCGCTCGGCCAGATCGCGCGCTTCTTTCGAGGCGCGGACGTTGAAGCCGATGATCGGCGCGCCCGAAGATTTCGCGAGTTGCACGTCGGACTCGTTGATCGCGCCGACGCCCGAGTGAACGATGCGCGCGCGCACTTCTTCATGCGCGAGCTTATCGAGCGAACCGGCAATGGCTTCCGCAGAGCCCTGCACGTCCGCCTTGATGAGCACGGGAAGTTCTTTGGACGAGGAGTCCTTGAACTTCGCCATCATCTGCTCGAGCGACGTTTTGGCGACGCCCGAAGCGCCGGCGGCGCTGCGATCGCGCTTGGCGCGCTGGCGATAATCGGCGACTTCGCGGGCGCGATTTTCGTTCTCGACGACATGCAGAATGTCGCCCGGATCGGGCACGCCTTCGAGGCCCATGATTTCCGCGGGTTGCGCCGGGCCTGCCGTCGCCAGCGTTTGGCCCCGCTCATCGGTGAGCGCGCGCACGCGCCCCCAGGCGCCGCCAGCAACGACGATATCGCCGCGCTTCAGCGTGCCGCTCTTGACGAGCACCGTCGCGACGGCGCCGCGGCCCTTGTCCAGCCGGCTTTCGATCACGATGCCTTCAGCCGCGCGGTTCGGGTTCGCTTTCAGATCGAGCAGTTCGGCTTGCAGAAGGATAGTCTCGACCAGCTTGTCGAGCCCCGTCTTCTTCGTTGCGGAGACTTCGACGTGCAGCACGTCGCCGCCGAAATTTTCGGTGACGATCTCGTGCTGCAGCAGCTCCTGCAGAACGCGGTCGGGATTGGCTTCCGGCTTATCGATCTTGTTCACCGCCACGATGATCGGCACGTCGGAGGCGCGCGCGTGGCTGATGGCTTCGACCGTTTGCGGCATGACGCCGTCATCGGCGGCCACGACGAGCACGACGATGTCGGTGACCTTCGCGCCGCGGGCGCGCATCGCGGAGAACGCGGCGTGGCCAGGCGTATCGAGGAAGGTGACGCGCTGGCCATCCTTCAGGCGAACCTGATAGGCGCCGATGTGCTGCGTGATGCCGCCCGCTTCGCCGCTGACGACGTCGGTTTGACGGAGCGCATCGAGGAGCGAGGTCTTGCCGTGGTCGACGTGGCCCATAACGGTCACGACCGGCGGGCGCGGTTTCAGATCCGCTTCGTCATCGACGGCGCCCGAGAGGCCGTCTTCGATGTCGGATTCCGCAACGCGCTTGAC
>CAZXNY010000520.1:0-1649 GCA_964642205.1 uncultured Caulobacteraceae bacterium | reverse complement strand
CAACGCCCCGCCCCGCGAGGGGAGGGGGAAGGGGGTGGGGTGAAGCCCAACGTCAAACCAATCCCGCGCCTGACAACATCAAAAACGACAACCGCCGAGTATCACCCCACCCCCTCCCCCCTCCCCCCAATGGGAGGGGGTACGGAGCGCCCGATGAAGGGGCGCTACCTGCGCGCCACCACCATATCCAATCCCAACGGCCGCAGCGTGACGTTCGCTTTCAGCCCCACGCGTGCACCGGGCGCAAGTTGCACGCGGTAGCGCTGCGCGAGCGTCGCGAGGATCAGCACGATCTCGTTCACCGCCATGAGCTGGCCGATGCAGATGCGCGGCCCCGCGCCGAACGGCAGATAGGCGAAGCGATGGCGATTGCCGCCGCGCTCGGGCGCCCAACGGTCGGGATCGAAGCGCTCGGGCTCATCCCATAGCGCCTCGTGCCGGTGCAGCAGCCACGGCGCGACGCTCACCGTCGCGCCCGCCGGAATTTTCACGCCGCAGAGTTCATCGCTCTCACGCACAGCACGCGATGAAAGCCCCGGCGCTGGCGGATAGAGCCGCATCGCTTCATCGACGATGCGGCGCGTGAACACGAGCTTGTCGATATCCTCCTGCCCCGGCGCGCGGCCGCCAAGCACGGCGTCCAGCTCTTCGTGGAGCTTTGCCTCTTCCGCCGGGTGTTGCGAGAGCACGTACCAAATCCAGCTCATCGCCACAGCGGTGGTCTCGTGGCCCGCGATGTAGATCGTCACAATCTGATCGCGCACCTCTTGCGCCGTCATCTTCGCGCCGGACTCGCCATCGCGCGCCGCGATCAAGCGGCTCAAGAGATCGCCATGCTCATCGCCGCCCGCGCGATCCGCGATCAGCCGCGCAACCACATCGTCCATCGGCTTGAACAACGCCGCCATCCGCCGCTCGCGCTGGCGCATGCGGATGCCGCTGATGATCGGCAGAATGTCGAGGATGTTGAAGCTGTTGTCGCCGAATCCCTCCGCCATCGCCTGCGCAATCGGTTCGATCACGTCGGCGCGGTCCGTGGAGAACATCGTGCGCGAGATGATCCGGAGCGCCAACGCGCTCATCTCGTTCGGCATATCCACGGCCGAGCCCGATTGCGCGAGATCGTCCCAGCGCGGGCGATAATCCTGCGTCGTCGCGGCCATTGTCGCGCCGTAGCTTCCGACGGCCTGCGGCTGAAACGCGGGCGCCATGATGCGGCGGTGCGTGCGCCAGAGATCGCCGTCGGTTCCGAGCAGCCCTGCGCCGAACAGTGCGCGAAAGAAGCGCTGCTCCATCGCCGTTTTCGGATAGTTCGCGACGTTATCGACCAGCACGCGCTTCACCGCCGCCGGCTCGTTCACCACCACGAAAACGCCGAGCGGCGTTTTGGAGAACACGATCGGCTCGCGATACGCGGCGTCCGGCATGCCGCCGAACGGCTGGCGTCGACGCGCCTGCGCCTTGCTCTCGCCGGGGCGCATGCGCGCGCCCGGCGCAGCCTCACGTAACGTCGCCACGGCCGCCATCAGCGTCTCCTTGCTCACGCGAAGTAAGTCGCCAGCGCCGCGTGCAACAGATGCACGCCGATCACCCTCTCCCCCTTTTAGGGGGAGAGGGCAGGGTGAGGGGGATATCGCTTCGCTCAAATT
>CAZXNY010000519.1:0-1659 GCA_964642205.1 uncultured Caulobacteraceae bacterium | reverse complement strand
CCATGGTGGGCGACAGCGCGGGCATGAGGATTTGCGTGGTCATCAACCGATCCCGAGCAGCTCTTTGAGCACCATCAACGTGCCAACGAGGCCAACGGCCCACGCCAGCGGCCGGATCATCGGCAAGCCGGTGATGTAGATGATCGCATGCGCGAGGCGCGCGTAGAAGAAGAGCTGCGCGCCAAGCACCGTCGTGTCGTTCGAGACCGCCGTCATGTTCGCGATCAGTACGAGCGGCGCGAACATCAACAGCCCCTCGCGGTGGTTATCGACCACGCGCTTCATCCGGGCCTGAAACGGCTTGGGCTCAGGCAGATTGTCCCGGCTGTTCGCCATCGGCACGAGGCCCTGCGCCAACACGCCGGCCGTCGCCTGGATCAGCACCAACGCGATCAGCAAAGCTGTCGCGTAGAGCAACATGGTCAGTTCCACACTCATCGGTTCACCCTCCCTCTTGTCCGGCTTTTGCTCATGCCGTTCCAAGCACCACAAAATTCAGCACGATCGCCAGCAGCAGCGCGCCAAAGCCCGCGGCCAGCACGCGCCGGCTCTCGAACAATTTGCGCGCCGCCTCCGGGGGCAAGCGCGCGCGGTCTATCTCCAACTCGTTAGCGAGGTGCTGTGTCTTGTGATCGAACACCCCGCCCGCGCTGCGCCGCCACGCCGCCACGGCCTCGCGTCGCAAAAAGATCGCACGCACCATCGCCACGCCCGCGCCGGCGTAGATCAGCGCCAGGATGATCAGCTCGATCTCGACAGCGGCCTGCGGGCTCATGCGGGCGGCGCCAAACGCGCGGGATCAAATTGATTAAAGTATCCTTGTGCGCCGTGCCGCAGCGCGATGCCGACAAAGCCGCGGCGCTGCAGCTCCGCAACAATCTCGCGCGCTTCGGCAAGCGCGTAGAACGCGTCCGCATCGATATCGAGCGCGATGCTCTGCACACTGCTTACGCCGATATTGTGCCGGCCGTTCACGGTGCGTCCGCCGGCAAGATCGAACTCATAGATGTCGTAATATTCGTAATAGGAGCCCCAGGTCGCGCCCGCGCCTGAGATGGTCTCGTCGTGTTGGGTGACGCGCACCTCCATCACGCGGCGCTTTCCTCGATCAGAACATCCGTCAGCAGCTCACTGGGATCGGGCTCCGGGCTCTTCTGTGCGAACTCCGCGCTCTCAGCCACGATCGCGCGTACGTCGCGGTCCATCGCCTTCAGCGTGTCTTCGTCCGCATGGCCGCCGTCGATCAGCAGCTGCTTCACATGCTCGATCGGGTCGTGCTGCGTGCGCATCGCGTCGACTTCCTCGCGCGTGCGGTACTTGGCCGGGTCGCTCATCGAGTGGCCGCGATACCGGTACGTCTTCATCTCCAGCAGCGTCGGCCCCTCGCCTGCGCGCGCGCGCGCCACGGCGCGCAGCCCAGCTTCGCGCACGGCCAGCACATCCATGCCGTCCACTTCTTCGCCGGGGATCAGGAAGCTCTGTCCGCGCCGGTGCAGATGCGTTTCCGATGAGGAGCGGTGAATCGCCGTGCCCATCGCGTATTGATTGTTCTCGACGATGTAGACGACCGGCAGCTTCCACAACGAGGCCATGTTGAAGCTCTCGTAGACTTGGCCTTGGTTCGCCGCGCCATCGCCGAAATAGGCAAGGCACTCATTG
>CAZXNY010000518.1:0-1659 GCA_964642205.1 uncultured Caulobacteraceae bacterium | reverse complement strand
ACGAAGTCACGTCCCGTCGCTTTCGCGATAGAGCGGCCGAGCGAAGTCTTGCCGACGCCTGGCGGGCCGACGAGGCAGAGGATCGGGCCGCGCAGCTTGTTCGTGCGCGCCTGCACCGCGAGATATTCCAGGATGCGGTCCTTCACCTTGTCGAGGCCGTAGTGATCCTCGTCGAGGATCGTTTGCGCGGCGTCGATGTCGCGCTTGACCTTCTTCTTCACGCCCCACGGCAGATCGAGCATCCATTGCAGGTAATTGCGCACGACCGTGCTCTCGGCAGACATCGGGCTCATCTGCCGGAGCTTCTTGAGCTCGGCTTCGGCCTTCGTCCGGGCTTCCTTTGAGAGCTTGGCGGCTTTGATGCGGCCTTCGAGTTCGGCGATGTCATCGCGTCCGTCGTCGCCCTCGCCCAGTTCACGCTGGATCGCCTTCATCTGCTCGTTGAGATAATATTCGCGCTGCGTCTTCTCCATTTGGCGCTTCACGCGCGAACGGATCTTCCGCTCCACTTGCAGCATGCCGATCTCGGCGTCGATCAGCGCCAGGATGCGCTCAAGACGCGTCGTGACGTTGGCTTCTTCGAGCAGCGACTGCTTGTCCGGCGTCTTGATCGTCAGATGGCCGGCGATCGTATCGGCGAGCCGCGACGGTTCGGTGATCTGGCTGATGCTCTGATGCACTTCCGGCGGCGTCTTGCGGCCGAGCTTGACGAACTGCTCCCACTGCTCGGTCACCGCTTTCGCCTGCGCGCGCGATTCCGGCGTGTCGGCGTTGATTTCCTCGATCGTCTCGACTTCAGCTTCGAAGTAGCCTGGGTTGTCGCGGAAGTTCACGACGCGCGCGCGGTGCGAGCCTTCGACCAGCACACGGACGGTGCCGTCCGGCAGCTTCAACAGCTGCACCACGGAGCCGACTGTACCAATGCGGTTGATCCGCTCGGCAGCCGGATCGTCCTCGCTCGCGTCGATCTGCGCGGCGAGCAGAATTTGCTTGTCGCCCTTCATCACCTCTTCGAGCGCGCGGACGGATTTCTCGCGCCCCACGAAGAGCGGCGCAGCCATCTTCGGGTACACGACGATATCCCGAAGCGGCAGGACAGGTAGGATGCGGGTTTCGGCCATGCTTTGGCTCTCCTCAGCCGGCCCAAAGAGCGGCGCCGGCTCTTGAACGCGCGGGGCGCGCCCAAGTTTTCACAGTGAGATTTGGCCCTGTTCGTGGGACCCTTCAAGGGCGCGCGCCAGCGCTATCCCCTAACGCCTAGATCGTTGGCAAAGCGAGACTTTAACGAACGCTGAGCGCGCAGCTCAGCGCTGATTCACGCGTGCGGAATTGACCGATTTAGCCGGCGGATTCCTGGCCGTTGCGGCGCTCGGAATAGATCTGAAGCGGCTTTGCGCGCCCTTCGATCACGTCGTTCGAAACAACGACTTCTTCCACGCCGCGCATCGACGGCAGCTCGAACATGGTGTCGAGCAAAATGCCTTCGAGGATCGACCGAAGGCCGCGCGCGCCGGTTTTCCGGGCGATCGCCTTGCGAGCGATGCCGCGCAGCGCTTCTTCCGGGAACGTGAGGCGCACGTTCTCCATCTCGAACAGGCGCTGATACTGCTTCACGAAGGCGTTTTTCGGTTCCGTGAGGATCGAGAGCAGCGCGTCTTC
>CAZXNY010000517.1:0-1671 GCA_964642205.1 uncultured Caulobacteraceae bacterium | reverse complement strand
ATTGCGTCGGCGTGCCGACGGTGGGCGGCGAGACGAATTTTCACCCGCGCTACAACGGCAACATTCTCGTCAACGTGTTCTGCCTCGGGATCGCGCGCAAAGACCGCATCTTCACCAGCGCCGCGAAGGGCGCGGGCAATCCGGTGGTCTATGTCGGCGCCAAGACGGGGCGTGACGGCATCCACGGCGCAACGATGGCGAGCGCGGAGTTCAACGAAGAAGCCGAGGCGCAGCGGCCGACGGTGCAGGTCGGCGATCCGTTCCTGGAAAAGCTGCTGATCGAAGCGTGTCTCGAGCTGATGGAGAGCGATGCGATCGTCGGCATCCAGGACATGGGGGCTGCGGGGCTTACGTCTTCTTCCGTCGAGATGGCGTCGAAAGGCGGCTCGGGGATCGAGCTCAATCTCGATGCGGTGCCGGCGCGCGAAGAGGGCATGACGCCCTACGAGTTCATGCTGTCGGAAAGCCAGGAGCGCATGCTCATGGTGCTGAAGCCAGGCCGCGAAGTGGATGCGAAACGCATCTTCGATAAATGGGGCTTGGACGCGGCGGTGATCGGAAAGACCACCGATAGCGGCCATCTCGTACTCAACTGGCACGGCGAGAAAGTGTGCGATCTTCCGCTCGAACCGTTGGCCGATGAAGCGCCGCTCTATGAGCGCCCGTATGTGGCGCCGAAGCGGACCGCGGGCGTGTCGCCTGCGAAGGTGGAGGGCGGGCCGGGTTTTGCCGATGCTCTGAAGAAGATCATGGCGTCGCCCGACATGGCGTCGAAGCGCTGGATTTGGGAGCAGTACGACCGCCACGTCATGAACGACACGCTTGCGGACAGCGGCATGGACGCGGCGATCGTGCGCATTCACGGCTCCACCCGCGCGCTCGCGATGAGCTGCGATGTGACGCCGCGCTATGTCGAGGCCGATCCGTACGAAGGCGGCAAGCAAGCGGTCGCGGAATGCTGGCGCAACCTCACCGCCTCGGGCGCGACGCCGCTCGCGATCACGGACAATCTCAATTTCGGCAATCCGCAAAAGCCGGAGATCATGGGCCAGATCGTCGCCGCCATCGAAGGCGCCGCCGAAGCGTGCCGCGAGCTTTCATTCCCGGTGATTAGCGGCAATGTGAGCCTCTACAACGAGACCAACGGCGAAGCGATTTTGCCGACCCCCGCGATCGGCGGCGTTGGCTTGATCGCGGACATGACGCGCCGCGCCGGGCCGGACGCGATGAAGAAGAGCGATCAGCTTATTCTCATCGGCGAAACGCGCGGCCATCTTGGGCAATCGCTCTACCTGCGCGAATGCCTCGGGCGCGAAGAGGGCGGGCCGCCGCCCGTCGAACTTGCGATCGAGAAGCGCAACGGCGATCTGGTGCGCGGGCTCATCGAAGATGGGCTCGTGACGTGCGTGCACGATCTCTCGGAAGGCGGGCTCGCTTGCGCGGCGGCTGAGATGGCGCTCGCGGCGGATATGGGGCTTTCGTTTTCTTATGCCGGGCCGCTGCCGGAGGCTGCGTTCCTGTTTGGGGAGGATCAGGCGCGGTACTTGGTCTCCATCGACCAGAAGCACCTCGGGACGTTCGATAGCCGCGCCAAGGCGGCGGGCGTGCCATATCTCATCGTCGGCGAAGCGGGCGGGAGCGATGTGAGCTTTGTCCGCAAGGGCGGGGCGT
>CAZXNY010000516.1:0-1674 GCA_964642205.1 uncultured Caulobacteraceae bacterium | reverse complement strand
GGGGGCGCGCTTCGTGGCGGCCTTCTTCGCCTTGCGGGCGGTCTTCTTCTTCGCGGCCTTCTTCACCGTGGCCTTCTTTGCGGTGGTCTTCTTCGCCTTGCGCACGGTGCGTTTCTTGGCGGCTTTTTTGACCGTCGCTTTCTTTGCTTTCCTAGCCATGTGTGTGCTCCTCAGAGACGTTCGCGTATGAATTTTTTCACGAACTGTTTTGCGCGCTAACACATAAAAATTCGCCTGTCGCGCTTTCTGTTGCAGAAAGTTTCGCGCGCGTTCACGAATCACGTCGCGCTTTGCGCTGCACAATCAGATCAGCGCGCGGGGATTCATCACGCGATTCGGATCGAGCGCGGCCTTGAGCGCACGCATCACGTCGATCGCCTGCGGATCCTTGAAGCGCACGAAATCATCGCGCCGTGACACGCCGATTCCGTGTTCCGCCGAGATCGATCCGCCAAGATCGACGGCGATGCGGTTGACGAGATCGGAGAGCTTTTGGGCAGGGAATGCATCGGGATCGGCGCCGAGAGGCTGCATCACGGAGTAGTGGATATTTCCGTCGCCCATATGGCCGAATGCGACAATACGCGCGCCGTTGCATGCGCTCTCAACCGCGCTCGCGCCGTCCGACAGAAACCGCGGTACGGCCGACACCGGCACCGAGATGTCGTGATTCACTTGCGCGCCTTCGGGGCGGTGGCCGGCAGAAATGTTCTCGCGCAACGCCCAGAAGGCGCGGGCCTGCGATTCGTTCTCGGCGATGATCGCGTCTTGTGCGTCGCCCGCCCCGATTCCTTCCGCCAGCACGCTTTCGACGGCCGCACGCAGCCCGCTGGGTGCTGCGCTTTCGAACTCGATCAGTGTCAAATATGGCGCACCTTGAAATGGGTCGCGCATGCCCGCGACGTTCTTCACGGTGACGTCGACGCTGGTGCGGTTCATCAGCTCGAAAGCGGCCAGCGCGCCCGTGCCGGCCTTGGCGCGGTGCAGCAGTTTGAGGGCGTGATCGGGGCTCTCGACCGCACACACCGCCACCAGATGCTCCGCCGGACGCGGGAACAACTTCAGCGACGCAGCAGTGACGACGCCGAGCGTACCCTCGGCGCCAATGAAAAGCTGTTTCAGATCGTAACCGGTGTTGTCCTTGCGCAGAGTCTTGAGCCCGTGAAGCACGCGCCCGTCCGCGAGCACGGCTTCCACGCCAAGTACGAGGTCGCGCATCATCCCGTAGCGCACAACGTGGACGCCGCCCGCGTTCGTCGAGATGAGGCCGCCGATCGTGGCGCTGCCTTGGCTCGCAAGGCTGAGCGGGAAGAGGCGGCCCGCTTCGGCCGCCGCGTCCTGCACGCTCGTGAGCACCACGCCCGCTTCGGCGACGAGCGCGTCATCGAGTGGATCGATAGAGCGGATGCGGTTCATGCGCTTGAGCGAGAGCAGCACTTCGCCATCTGGAATCTGCCCGCCGACGAGCCCGGTGTTGCCGCCTTGCGGGGTAATCGCCGCGCCTGCAGCAGCACAGAGCCGCACCACGTCTGCGACCTCCTCGGTCGATGCGGGCGAGACAAGGCACGGCGCTTGGCCGCTGTAGCGGCCGCGCCATTCGACAAGGTGCGGCGCAAGTGCATCCGCTTCGGTGGTGAAGCCCTTCGGGCCAAGGCGCGCCGCGAGTTTCTCTGT
>CAZXNY010000515.1:0-1678 GCA_964642205.1 uncultured Caulobacteraceae bacterium | reverse complement strand
CCGCGCACGACCGGCGGCAGTTGATAGAAATCGCCGACCAGCAGCATCTGCACGCCGCCGAAATATTGCGGGCTGCGGCGCGCGGTTTTCAGGTGTTTGTCCATCGCGTCGAGCGTATCGGCCCGCAGCATCGAGACTTCGTCGATGATGAGCCGCTTCAAACCGCGCGCGTTCTTGGAAAAGAACCAAGAGGGCTTTTCCGCGAATCCGATCAGTGGCCGCGGCGGAAAGCCAAAAAACGAATGGATCGTTTGCCCGCCAATGTTGAGCGCGGCCAGGCCCGTCGGCGCCAGCAGCGCCTGCGGCACGTCCGGCTCTTCCTCCACCAACGTGCGGATAAAATGGCTTTTTCCCGTGCCGGCGCGGCCTGTCAGCAGCACGACAGGAGCTCTAGATTTGAGCGCGGCGCGGGCGGCTGAAACAGGATCCACGCGGCAAGCGTAAAGCGCTTCGCTCCGCCCGCAAAACGTCTTTGCGCGCTTAGGCGGCGACAGCCTCGGCGCTGCGCGCCAGTTCCGCCGCATCGGGCGCCACATGCTCCAGCGCGATCTCGCTGAACATGCGCCCGTCGCGCAGGAACATGCCGCACACGACGGATGAGCGGACATCGCACACGATGTCCGGCGGCGGCTGGATCTCCGCGCGCGCGACGGCCGCGATCCCGGAAACGCCATCGACCAAAAGGCCAACGAGGCGATCGTTGAACTCGACGACGATCACCACGCTGCGCACGCTCGTCTCGACGGGCTTCAGTCCGATGCGCGCGCCAAGATCGATCACGGGGAGGATGACGCCGCGCAGATTGATCACGCCGCGAACATAACCTGGCGCGCTCGGCAGCGGTGTCGCGCCGGACCAGCCGCGGATTTCGCGCACGCGCATGATGTCGACGCAGAACGCCTGCTCGCCAAGCTCGAAGGAAACGAGCGTGCGCTGGTCGGCCAGTTTGGTGTCGAGGGTGGCTTCAAGCTGGTTCATGTCGCCGGCCCCCTAGAACTCGTCCCACGTGTCCGTCGCGGGCGCCGCGCCGCCACGTGCAAAGTGTTTGGCGACGCGCGCTTGTTGTGACGCAACCGGGCGCGCTTGCGGGGTGTGGCGCGCGGTGACGGGGGCCGGGCCGCTTTGCGCGCCCGATACCCGGAAGCGGCCGACCAATTGGGCGAGCCCCGCGGACTCGTCCTGCAGCTTGGCGGCGGCGGCGGAGCTTTCCTCCACCATCGCGGCGTTCTGTTGCGTGACTTGGTCCATGTTGTTGACGGCGCTGTTCACTTCCGTGAGCCCCGTCGATTGCTCTTGCGCCGATGTCGCGATTTCCGCGATCAGCGTGTCGATCTCGGCGACCTTGCTGACGATGCCTGTGAGCGCCGCGCCCGTATCGCCGACGAGCCGCGCGCCGCGCTGCACTTGCTGCGCGCTTTCGGAGATGAGGCCTTTGATTTCTTTGGCGGCGTCGGCGCTGCGTTGCGCCAGCGCGCGCACTTCCTGCGCGACGACTGCAAAGCCGCGGCCCGCTTCGCCCGCCCGCGCGGCTTCGACGCCGGCGTTGAGCGCCAGGAGATTGGTCTGAAACGCGATCTCGTCGATCACCGAGATGATCTGGCTGATTTTGTTGGCGCCGGTTTCGATCTCGCGCATCGCGGCGACGGCTTCGTTCATCACCGCTCCGGAGCGGGCGGCG
>CAZXNY010000514.1:0-1687 GCA_964642205.1 uncultured Caulobacteraceae bacterium | reverse complement strand
GCGCGCAAGACTTTCGCGCGCGGCGGCGCGGTCGCGCACGGCCATGCGGAACTTGATCGGCGTTTGCGGTTCGGGGCCGGTCATCCGGTCGAGCCTTGCAACGAGCGCACGCCAGCCTTTGTACCAGCCCCGCGGCATTTGCTGCAAAAGATCGGTGAACAGCACCGTGCCGCTGGCGCGATGAAAGAACACGACCTCGTCCGCGATCGCGTTGCGGAAGATGACCTGCTCGATCTGCCCCGCCCACGCGGCCGGCACCTCGTTGCCGCGGTCATCCGTAAACACGATATCTGTGCGCACGGCGCGCAGACCCGGCGCGGCGTGGAGCGCGGCCTCGGGATGCGCGCCCGCCCATTCCGCCAAATACATGTGGTGCAATGCGTTCGGCGCAACGATGCAGCGCACGGGACCGAGCGCCGCAGTTTGCGCGCGCAGCGCTTCGGTGAGCGCGATCGGCGACCATACGAACAGCCCGCCGTCCGCGAGGCGGATCACAGTCATGCGCGTGGGGTAGTGAAAGCCGGCGATCGCGGTGACGGGCGCGCCATCCGCGATCCAAATCTCGTCTGCGAACGGCTCCAGCATCGCGCTTGCCTACGCCGAAACAGCGCGGCGCGGAATGCGCGCCCTTGCCTTGCCGGGGCGGCAGCCGCTTTGCTGGCGTCAACCAAGCAAGAGGAAACGCGATGGCGGATGCGACGGAAGAAGGCCCCACCCTGTACGACACGCTGGGCTTTCAGCGCCGCCTCTTGATGGAAGGCGGGCGCGCCAAGCTCGAATATCGCGCAAGCCTCGCCATGTGCCACTCCGGCGGCGTGGTGCAGGGCGGCTTCGTGACGGCGTGGATCGACGCCGCGATGGCGCACTCCGTGTTCACGCTCGGCCTTGAGGACGTCGCGCCCGCAACGCTCGAAATGAAGGTGAGCTTCTTTGCGCCCGTGCGGCCCGGCATCGTGATCGCCGAAGGCTGGATCGAGCGGCCCGGCAAATCGACGTGCTTTGCCGAGGGCCAACTGACGAACGCCGCAGGCGACGTGCTCGCCAAGGCAAGCTCGACGATCCGCCTCGCCTCGATGCGCAAGGTCGTTGAAGGCTCGCGCGCCGCGCTTGGCGGCGGCTAGCGCGTCAGCAAGCCGCCGGGCGGCGTGTAGGTCGTGATCGCGCCCGGCCCGAGCGGTATCTCGAAATAGACCCAGGCCGACGTCATCAAGATCCCCGCGGCCGCAAAACAGAGCGCATAGGGCAACATCAACGCCAGCAATGAGCCGACGCCGAAGCTCGAATCCCAGCGCCGCGCAAACGCGAGCACGAGCGGGAAATAACTCATCAGCGGCGTCATGATGTTGGTGAAGCTATCGCCCATCCGGTAGGCGGCCTGCGTCATCTCCGGCGAAATGCCGAGCAGCATGAACATCGGCACGACCACGGGCGCGAGCGCGCTCCATTTCGCGGAAGCCGAGCCGATGAAAAGATCGAGCACGGAGGAAAAGCCGAGCACGCTCACCAGCAGCGCTGGCGTGGGCAGATTGAATGTCTTTAGCAGCTCCGCGCCATTGATCGCCGCGATCGGCCCAAGGCGCGACCAGTTGAACATCGCCACGAAATGCGCAGCAAACAGCGCGAACACGATATACGGCGCCATCGACTTGATGCCGTCGATCATGCGGTCGATTACGTCCTTCGCTGA
>CAZXNY010000513.1:0-1693 GCA_964642205.1 uncultured Caulobacteraceae bacterium | reverse complement strand
GCCGTCAAAGCTTTCTGCTTATCGGTTTCCATATTTTCCACGAGCTTTAGGGCCGCCATCGAACCGCTCCTCTAGGTCGAGTCCAGATCGCGAACCAGCCCGCGCCCCGTGGACAAGACTCAATGTACTGTCTTTGTTCTAGGAACACAAGAAGAACATTTCGTTAGCGGCCCGCTGTAACGAGCTGGTGGCGTGGCGTGCTAGCAGGTTGGCCGAGGCAGGTCGTTTGGGGATGGGAATGAAGCGCGCGGAAGCTCTGCCGAGCGTGGTGCAGCGGCGGCTCGACGGCCAGGGCGCGGCGGGCGCGGCCTGGCGCGCGGGGCTGGACGATCTCGTCGCGGACCTTGAGCGCGCGTGGCGCGTGATAATTGGTGCGCCGATGACGGGCGGAACGGCCGCGTTCGTCGCGCCCGCGCGGCTGGCGGACGGCGGCGAGGCGATCGTGAAGCTCTCCGTGCCGGGCGAAAACCGCGGCGCCGCCGAAGTGCTGATCGCGGCCAACGGGCGCGGCTACGCCAACGTGCTCGCGCACGATCGCGCGCGTGACGCGCTCCTGATGGAAAAGCTCGGCGCGCCGCTTTCCTCGCGCGGCCTTCCCGGACCTGAGGAGCGCGCGATCATTTGCGATGTGCTCGCGCAAGCGTGGATGCCGCTGCCGGCGGGCGTGACATTCATGACGGGCGCTGAGAAAGCGACAAGCCTCGTCGTCTATCCGCGCGAGTGGCCGGCGAAAGTTGGCGTCAGCGTATCGCCGGAACTGATGGCGCTCGTTGAACGCTGTGCGGAGGCGCGCGCAGCGGCGTTCGATCCGGCGGCGAGCATCGTCGCGCATGGCGATTGCCACACCAACAATCTGCTCGCGGCGCCGGGCGGCGGTTACAAATTCGTCGATCCCGAAGGCATGTTCATCGAGCGCGCGTACGACCTTGGTTTGCAGATGCGCGAATGGCCGGAGGAATTGCTCGACGCGCCGACCGTGAACGGGCGCGCGCGCGCGGAGGTTTTGGCAAAACGCGGCGATGTCGATCCGCAAGCGGTGTGGGAATGGGGCGTGCTTGAGCGCACATCGACGGGGCTGGTGCTCATCGAGATCGGCTATGGCGACATAGGCCGCGAGTGTCTCGCCATCGCGGAAGCATGGGCGCGCGGCGCGTGAGCAAGCCAGTGAAGATTTCCAACGCCGCGGCGCGGCGGATGGCGCTGGCGGCGCAAGGGTTCGACAAGCCGCGCCCTGAGAAAGCAACGCGCCGGCATGTCGAGGCGACGATCGCGCGGCTCGGCGTGTTGCAGATTGATGCGGTGAACGTGCTCGCGCGCGCGCATTATTTGCCGCTCTATTCGCGGCTCGGCGCCTACGATCCCGCGCTGCTCGATGCGGTGTGGCTCGGCAAGAAGCGCTCAACGTTCGAATATTGGGGCCACGAAGCATCCATCCTGCCGCATAGCGCGCACCCCCTCTTCAGGTGGCGCATGGAGGCGGCGCGGACGGGCGCCCCATTCCGCAATGGCGTCGGCGAAACACACGCGGCGCGTTGGCGGGAGTACGCCAAGACGCAGAAGAAATATCTGCGCTCCGTGCTCGACGACATTCGCGACCGCGGACCGCTGGGCGCGAGCGAACTCAGCGCGGCGGGCGAACGCAAAGGCCCGTGGTGGGGCTGGAGCGACGGCAAACTCGCGACCGAATATCTCT
>CAZXNY010000512.1:0-1724 GCA_964642205.1 uncultured Caulobacteraceae bacterium | reverse complement strand
TTGTTGAAACCGCAAAAGGCGGCGCTGTGATGGTCAAGACGTTCCACCCCGAAAACCGCCTTGCCAAATTGATCAAGCTGCCGGGCGGCGTGACGCTCGCTGACGCGATGGTGCGTGCGAACCGCAATCTCGCATCCGTGCGCGACGTCTGCCTTGCCGGCGTCGATGAGAAGATCAGCGCAATGGAAGCCATGATCTCTGATGCGCCGCCCGCGCGCGCCGATTTGGCCGGCGTCTATCGACTCGCCAATGAGATTTTCGCCGAGGCGGGCGCCTTCGCGCAGAACGAGCTTAGCGCCGCGGCGCATTCGCTCTGTGAGTTGACGTCGCCCGATAATGCTGGCGTGCGGGGCTGGGAGCCGGTGCGCGTGCACATCGCGTCCATGCGCCTGTTACGCTCACACGCGCTCGCCGAGGATGAGCGCCAGCGTCAGGCGCTTGTCGCCGGGCTCCAAAAGATTTCGGCGCGCGCCGCCGGTTGAGGCGACCCCGGGGCAGTTGTCATTTTGGAATGACAACTGCCCCGCGCGCGCGTATCGTGTCCCTATGGGCGCGCCGATCGAGAACAGCGTGAAGGAGCCGCGCCGGCGCGATGCGCAGGCGACGCGGGCGGCGATCCTCGCCTCCGCTAAGGCGCAGTTTGCGCTCGCCGGCTACGAAGGCGCGTTCCTGAAGGACATTGCAGCCGATGCCGGCGTCGATGCGGCGCTGATCAATCGCTATTTCGGCGGCAAGCAAGGCTTGTTCGAAGCGGTGCTGCAGGAGGCGATCCGCTCCGAGCGCCTGTTCTCCGGCGATCGCAAACGCTTCGGGCGCGATGTGGCGAAGGTGTTCGCCGCGCGCGCGGGCGCCGCCAGCGAAGAAGGGCTGCGCGGTTTCCAATTGATTCTGCGGGCGGCGATGTCGCCGGCCACGGCGCCGATGCTGAACGAGGCGGTGCACGCGAAATTCATGGGTCCGATCCGCGATTGGCTCGGCGGCGAGCACGCCGAGACGCGGGCGCGACTCATTTCATCGATCTTTATCGGGCTCCTGGTTGAGGCGGCGGTGCGCGGCGAGCCGCTGCCCGATCGCGAGCGCGGACCCTTCGTGGAGCGTCTGGGCGCGATGCTGCAGGCGCTGGTTGACGGATAACAAGAACGGGAGAGGCGAGATGGCTGACGGCAACATCACGAAAGTCGAAATGTACGGCGCCGTGGCGCCGAACGATTTTGAGTCGATGCTCGAACTCGATCGCTACGGCGCGCGCTCGGATGCGTTCGACAAGATTATCTCTGCCACGCACGATCACTTCTGGGATCCTCTCGACACAAAATACATCGACTTCGATGAGCCGTTCGACATGGAGAACGAGGCGATGATGCCGGAGGAGCAGTTTCCGCTCCTGAAGCTCCCCTACATCGCCGAGAAGCTGGCCGATCCGAAGGATCGCATCCGCTTCATCAACTACATGCAGCTCTGGAATTTCTCGTCGATCCTCCACGGCGAACAGGGCGCGCTGAACCTTTCGGCTTCGCTCTGCCACGTGCTCAAAGATCAAGGCGCGCAGGAATACGCGGCGAACCAGACGCGCGAGGAAGCGCGGCATGTCACGGCATTCGCGAAGTACATCAAAGCCCGCTGGGGCCGGCCGGTTGAATGCGGCGCCGCGCTCAAAGCGCTGCTCGTCGAGATCATCGACTCGCCGGAGGTCTATAAGAAGATCATCGGCATGCAGATGCTGG
>CAZXNY010000511.1:0-1734 GCA_964642205.1 uncultured Caulobacteraceae bacterium | reverse complement strand
ACTGTGCTCGAACCGGGCGGGCGGCTTTACGTCGGCCACTCCGAGCGCGTTGAGGCGCCGGGCTATCGCACGGACGGTCTCACAGTTTACCGCCAGGAGGGCGCGCGATGAACAAGGTTCGCGTTCTCGTTGTTGACGATTCGCCGACGATGCGCGGCGTCATCACCGCCGTGTTGCGGCGCGATCCGGACATCGAGGTCATCGGCGGCGCCGGCGATCCCCTGGAAGCGCGCGAAGCGATCAAGGCGCTTTCACCCGATGTAATCACGCTCGATGTCGAGATGCCGAAGATGAACGGTATCGAGTTTTTGGAAAAGATCATGCGGCTCCGGCCCATGCCGGTGATCATGGTGTCGACGCTCACGCAAGCGGGCGCGGCGACGACGCTTGAAGCGCTCGAAATCGGTGCGTTCGATTGCGTGGGCAAGCCTGCCGGTAGCGATACGAACGCGTTCGCGGATTTGCCCGAGAAAGTGAAGGCCGCCGCGAAGTCGCGCGTTCGCCCGCTCGGAGAGCGCGCGGCGCCACAAAAGCCGCCAAGTGCGTTCAAGCCCGGAAACAAGCTGATCGCGATCGGTTCATCTACGGGCGGCGTCGAGGCGCTGATCGCCGTGCTGCAGACGTTCCCGAAGAACTGTCCGCCGACTGTGATCACACAGCACATGCCGGCGACGTTCACGAAGAGCTTCGCCGCGCGCCTCGATCGCATTTGCGAACCGCAAGTCGAAGAGGCGAGCGAAGGCGCGCCGCTGCGTGTGGGCCACGTTTATGTCGCGCCGGGCGGGGCGCAGCATCTGGAAGCGGGCGTTGGCGTGCATCCTGTTTGCCGCCTGAAGGATGGCGATCCTGTCAGCGGCCATCGCCCTTCGGTCGATGTGTTGTTCGAGTCCGTCGCGCGCGGCTACGGCGGGCGTGCGGTTGGCCTCATTCTCACCGGCATGGGCCGCGATGGCGCAAAGGGCCTGAAGGCGATGCGCGACGCGGGCGCGCGCACGCTTGGGCAGGATGAAGCTTCGTGCGTGGTTTACGGCATGCCGCGCGCCGCCTTCGAACTTGGCGCGGTCGAGCGCCAGCTGCCGCTCTCGAAACTTGGACCCGCCGTTCTTGAACTCTGCAACGCCGAAGAGGAACACGCCTGATGCCCGCCGCTTCCGCCATCAAGGTGCTCGTGGTCGACGATCAGTTGACGATGCGCTCTCTCACCCGATCGAGCTTGCAGCAGATCGGCTTCACCGACATCACCGACGCAGGCGACGGCGAAGAGGGCCTCAAGGCGCTCGTCAATCGCCCGGCCCAATTGGTGATCTCCGACTTCAACATGCCCAAGCTCGATGGCCTCGGATTTTTGCGCGCGATCCGCTCGCATGAGCCGATCAAAGGCACCGCCTTCATCATGCTCACAGGCCGGGCGGACAAAGAGCTTGTGCAGCGCGCGGTACAGTTCGGCGTCAACAACTACCTCGTGAAGCCGTTCACCACCGCTGGCCTTAAGCAAAAAATCGAAGAAGTGTTCGGCGCGCTTACATGAGCCATGCGAGCGCCACCGCCAACGACACGCGCGCCGGCTTCACGGGAGCTGAGCGCGTCGTGCATGTCGTGCAGGGCGAGTACCGGGTGAGCGACGATCCGAGCGTCGTCCTCTCCACGGTGCTCGGCTCGTGCGTGGCGGCGTGCGTGAACGATCCGCTCGCGAAGGTCGGCGGCATGAACCACTTCTTGCTGCCGGGTGATGCG
>CAZXNY010000510.1:0-1741 GCA_964642205.1 uncultured Caulobacteraceae bacterium | reverse complement strand
GCCAATCGCGCGCGCTCGACAAAGACCTCTGGTTCATCGAAGCGCACTTGCAGGAGTAGGCGCTAACGTGGCGCGGCCCGCTCAAGCTGCGCCGCGAGCCAAGCCACGCCCGCGTCCTGCATCGCCGCGTGTGAGGCGATCAGGCTGATCGTGAAGCCGGGCAGCTTCAGCGGCGCTTCGCGCGTGATGAGCCCATAGCGGGTGCCGTATTGCGAAACGAACCGGCGGGGCAGCGCGGCGATCAGGTTGCTCTCGGCCAGCACCGACAGCGCGAACATGAAGTTCGGCACCGTAAGCGCGACGCGGCGCGCGAGTTTGCGCTGTGCCAGCGTCGTATCCACGAATCCGTTCGGGTCCCCGGTATGTGAAACGACCAGGTGTTCGGCGGCGCAGAACGCCTTCAGCGTTGGCGTGCGCGCGAACGGGTGGCGCGCCCGCATCGCGATCACGAAGTCTTCCGAATAGAGAGCACTGACGTGAAAGCGCGCGGGCGCGGCGGTCACAGGGATCACGCACGCATCCATGCCTCCCGCGTCGAGCGCCGCGAAGCTCTCGTTCCACGCCAACTCTGTCGCGGCCTCACCGTCGCGCGGCAGCACTTGCCGCACGCTGATGTCGATCAGTGGCGCGCTCTGCTTGAGCGTGCGCAGCAGCGGCTCGAGCAGCACAGCGGAGACGCCATCGGGCGCGCCGATCGTGAAGCGGCGCGCCGCGCGCTTTGGGTCGAACGGCGCGACCGAGGCGATCACATTGCGCGCACGCGCCAGCACATCCGCGATTGGCGCTGCGAGCGCGTTGGCCCGCGCTGTCGGCGTCACGCCCTTCGGCGTTCGCAAAAACAATGGGTCACCCAGCAGCGTCCGCAAACGCACAAGCGCGTGGCTGACGGCGGAAGGCGTGAGGCTGAGCCGCGCCGCTGCGCGCCCCACGTGGCGCTCCGCCATTACCGCTTCGAACACGACGAGCAGGTTTAGGTCGGTCCGGGATAGATCAGGCGAATTCAGCATATCGCTGAAATCATATCATTGGATTCAGCAAAGCGCACCGGGCATCAGCGGGCCTCGATTTTGAAGAGGCAACGATGTCCAAATTTCTCAACGCTCCCACACGCCGCGGCGCGGTTCTGTTCAGCACGCTCTGGCCGTTCGCGGCCGCCACCGCCGGCGAGCCCTCGCCAACCGACGCGCTCATCCAACGCGCCCGTGACGGCAACGAAGCGTTCATCGCCGGCGACATGCGCCGCTGGTTTGCCATCGTCAGCCCGCTCTCGGATGACTTCACACTGATGTCGCCGTTCGGCGGCGCGCCGAGCCACGGCTTTGACGGCAGCGACGCGCATCTCGATGCGATGGCCACGCGCTTTCGCGGCGGGGAGGCCACGTTCGAACTCGTCCAATCCTACGCGACGCGCGACATGGTCACGCTCGTCTTCATCGAGCGCCAGCGCACGCTCGTCGGCGATCTGCCGGCGCAGGATTGGTCGCTGCGTGTCACGCACGTCTACCGCCGCCGCGGCGGGCGCTGGGAGCTGGTCCACCGCCACGCCGATCCGTTGACGCATGACCGCAACCTTGCCCGCACCGCCGCCATTGCGCGCGGCGAGGGCTAAAGAGCGCAGCGACCCGCTATTGCAGCACTTCTGAGGGGCCCGTCCTTGGCGGCGGGCCCGGTCGCTGCTACCTCCCGGCCATGATTTCCCGGGAACGAATCCGCAACTTTTCGATCGTGGCGCATATCGACC
>CAZXNY010000509.1:0-1741 GCA_964642205.1 uncultured Caulobacteraceae bacterium | reverse complement strand
CTTGAACCAGGAACGAGGCCCCATGCTGTACGCGCTGCTCTGCTACAATTCCGAAGAGATGACGACCTCCTGGACCAAGGAGGAAGACGACGCCGTCATGGCCAAGCTCGACGTCGTCCACAAAAAGCTCGCCGGCCAGCATCGCTTCGGCCCCTCGATCCGCCTGATGCCGACGACGGCGGCCACCACGCTCCGCAAGCAAGACGACACCGTGCTCGACGGGCCCTACGCCGAAACCAAGGAGCAGCTGCTCGGCTTCTACATCATCGACACGCCCGGCCTCGAAGAAGCGATCGCCGCCGCACGCGATCTCGCGAAAGCCAATCCTGGCGGCGCCTACGAAATCCGCCCGATCATGCTGTTCATCCCCGAGGGCGAATAAGCCGCCGCGATGACTGACCTCGGCTGGATCGATGCGGCGCTCACGGGCGCACGCCCGCAAGCGGTGGCGGCGCTCACGCGCTACTTCCGCGATCTCGATACGGCCGAAGAAGCGTTTCAAGACGCGTGCCTGCGTGCACTGAAGAACTGGCCGCAGAACGGCCCGCCGCGCGATCCCGCCGCCTGGCTCATCATGGTCGGCAAGAACGCTGCGATCGATCAAAAGCGCCGCGCCAAGCGCCACACCGAGCTGCCGGACGAAGCCGCCCTCTCCGATACGGATGACGCTGAAGCAACCGTCGTCGATCAACTCGACGCTGCCGATTATCGCGACGACGTGCTGCGGCTGCTGTTCATCTGCTGTCATCCCGACTTGCCATCGACGCAACAGATCGCGCTCGCGCTGCGCATCGTGTCCGGTCTCACCGTGCCGCAGATTGCGCGCGCCTTTCTGGTTGGCGAGAGCGCGATGGAGCAACGCATCACGCGCGCGAAAGCCAAAGTCGCCCACGCGCACACGCCCTTCGAGGCGCCCTCCGCGCCCGAGCGCGCCGGCCGTCTCGCCGCCGTCGCCGCAATGATCTATCTCGTGTTCAACGAAGGCTATTCCGCGAGCGGCGCGACGGCAGACGCAAAGCGCCCTCTCTGCGACGAAGCCATCCGCCTCGCGCGCCTCCTGCTGCGCCTCTTCCCGAACGAGCCCGAAATCACCGGCCTTGCCGCGCTTATGCTGTTGCAACACGCCCGCAGCGCCGCGCGCCTCGATGCGAACGGCGAGATCGTGCTGCTCGACGATCAAGATCGCACGCGCTGGAACGGCAACATGATCGCCGAAGGCCTCGCCCTTCTCGATAAAGCGATGTACCGCCGCCGCCCGGGCCCCTACCAGGTGCAAGCCGCCATCGCCGCGCTGCACGCGCGCGCCACAACACCGCAAGACACCGATTGGTCCGAGATCGATACGCTCTATGCCACGCTCGAGCGCATGCAGCCCTCGCCCGTCGTCACGCTCAACCGCGCCGTCGCTGTGTCAAAAACACAAGGCGCCGAGGCCGCCCTCGCGCTGATCGAACCGCTCGGCCAACGCCTCGCGAACTATTTCCATTTTCACGGCCTCAAGGGCGCGCTCCTAGACGAGCTCGGCCGCGCCGGCGAAGCGCGCGATAGCTACAACCGCGCCATCGCGCTCGCGAACACCGCGCAAGAAGCGCAACACATCCGCCAGCACCTCGACCGGCTCTCGAAAAACGCCGCCGAAAAATAACAGCACGTGTCGGATCGCGCCCGCGCCGTTCGTCTTCTAGACAGACACGAAGGAGACTTGAAATGTCGCAACATCAGCTGGTTCTGAAGCGCGTGT
>CAZXNY010000508.1:0-1745 GCA_964642205.1 uncultured Caulobacteraceae bacterium | reverse complement strand
AGCGTCACGCGCATCTCGAACAGAGCGCGCCCCTCAAGGCCGGGCAGCGCCTTGGTGCGCAGATGCGTGATGACCGTGCCGAGAATTTCGAGTGCGGAGGGATGGTCCTGCATGTCAGGCGCGCCCTTGCATGAGATCGACGAGATCGAGTTCGGTTTCTGAGGCGCGCCGCGCGATCATCGGCCGGTCGATTGAGATATCGCCGCCCATCGCGAACCGGACAGCCGAGAACGTGCACATCACGCCCCAGCGCAGCGTGCCGAAGATTTCCCAGAACTTCACACGCTCTGGATCGACGCGCCCGCCGCCCGCGGCCTCGTAGCCCGCGAACAAATCCTCGCGCGAGCCGAAGCCGCCGACGGGCTTATCGATCCCGCCGAACCGCCACGAATTCACGCACAGCCAGCCGAGGTCCTGCATCGGGTCGCCGCGTTGCGCGATCTCCCAATCGAGCACCGCACGCACGCCATCGGGCCCGACGATCAGATTCCCGTTGCGAAAATCGCCGTGCACCAAAATATCGTCCGACGTATCAGGCGTGCGATCCTGCAGCCACTTGAACGCAAGCGAAAACACAGGCCGCGGCCAGTTCTCCGCTTTATAACCTTCGTACAGACCGGCAAGCTGATCCTTCGGGCTCTTCGTCGGCAGCGGCGGCGCGTCTTTGATCTGGTGGATGCGCGCGAGAATGTCGCCGCACTGGCGCGCGAGCGTTTTGCGCGCTTCGGCGTAAGCGGCGTCTTTCACGATCCGCCCGCCCAACGTCTCGCCTTCGACGAAGCTCTGCACGAAGCCGCGCCCCGCGCCGTCTTCCTCGCGCAGAATGTACTTCACCTCAGGCGAGGGCACGCCAGCGCGCGCGGCGGCTTGCATGAGCGCCGCTTCCGTCTCCAACCCGATCGCCATGCTCGACGGGCTCGCCACAACGCTCGGCGGCGAGCGGCGCAGGATGTAGCGCGCCCCGCCCGCTTCGAACGACCACGTCTCCTGGCTCGCGCCGCCGCTGAGGCGCCGCAGCGCGCTGAGCGCCCCCCAACCTTTGGCTTGCGCGAGCGCGGCGAGCGCCGTTTCCAGCTCGGGCGCGACGCTTGGTTGCGTCGTCATGCTTCCTCCGTGAGCGCCGACACTAACGCCGCCTTGCCGCGCGCGTAAACGGCCTTACCCAACGTCGCTGCGAGCCAAAAATTCTACCCCTCAGCGCAGTCCAAAGCGCGTCTTCGTGACTTGACCCTGCGGCCGCACCCGCCTAGTTCCATTGCTAACTAGTTTCAGGTGTAACCATGCAGACATTTGAAAACCCGATCGGCACGGACGGTTTCGAGTTCGTGGAGTTCACCGCGCCCGATCCGGCGGCGGTCGCGCGTTACTTCGAGGCGATGGGTTTCACCGCCGTTGCCAAGCACCGCTCCAAAAACGTTGTCCGTTACAAGCAGGGCGACATCAACTTCATCCTGAACATGGAGCCGGGCGGCCACCCCGCCGCGTTTCGCGATGCGCACGGCCCGAGCGCCAACGCGATGGCGTTCCGCGTGAAGGACGCCGCGCACGCCTTCAAGGAAGCGCTCGCGCGCGGCGCCGAACCCGTCGATAGCCCGATCGGACCGATGGAGCTCGATATTCCCGCCATCAAAGGCATCGGCGGCGCGCAGGTCTATCTCGTCGACCGCTACGGCGCGCAAACGATCTATGACGTCGATTTCAAACCGATCGAGGGCGCCGACGAAGCCAAGAACTTCGCCGGCCTC
>CAZXNY010000507.1:0-1752 GCA_964642205.1 uncultured Caulobacteraceae bacterium | reverse complement strand
ACCATCGGCGGATCGAAGCCCGCCTCCGCGCAACGCACTCGGCCCTGCGCCAGCATTTCCGGCGAAGGATCAAAGCCCCACGCCTCGTGCCCCGCCTTAAGGAGCGGCACGAGCGTGCGCGCTGATCCGCACGCCGGCTCCAAGATCGGCCCGCGCACATCCGCGAGCCGCTCCAGGTGAAACGCCGTATCCGGCAGCGCGCCGTACGGCTTGTCGATATCGTAAATTTCGGACGCGATCGATGCGTACCGGTTGATGAGATCGGACATGATGTCTCTTCGATGGCTGCGCGCCCGCACGCGCCGAAGACGGCGTTCGTTCGCGCAAAATGGAGTGAGCGGCGCGGGCGCGGTGTTGATCCGCTGCGCCATGCGATGCCTGCACTTGAGTGCGGCCGGAGGGAAGCTAGCCCTTCATGGATGGCGGACACTACGCGCGTTTCGCGCTGTCCTGCAAGCGCGCACGCGCGACTTTCAGAAACGCCGCGCGCTCCTTCGCGGTCGAAACGCGGTGCCGGTCGAAGTCCTTGCCCGCGCGAATGTCCGCGAACAGCCCTTCGGGGTCTTCATGAAAATGCAGGAACGCCTGGCTGCCTTTGTAGAACACGCCGCGCGTCTTCTCCTTCAGCACGCCAAGCGCGCGCAGCGAAACGAGGAGGGACTCCAGCTGATCGAGCGCGTCGGGCCGTGCGTGGCGCATACGCCTATCTTAGCACAACGATGTCCGGTTTTGGCAGCAATGACGCGCCCGGCTGTTTGCTCCACGACGCATGCGTGAACACCTTGCCCTCGGTGCGCACGGCGCTGACGAGCGAGAGATCGATCTCCGAGCGCACGCACAGCGGCGCATTGAGCGGCCCTTCCACGATCACGCCGTCATCGGGAAAACCATGATCCGGCGGCCCGTACACGCCCGCGAACCCGACATTCACATCCACTGCTTCGGACCAATCGGCCGTTCCCACCGTCGGCGCGGTCGCGACAAAGCATTGGTTCTCCAGCGCCCGCGCCTGCGCGCCGCGCTGCACGCGCCAATGCCCCTTCGCGTGATCGGTGCAGGAAGGCGCCAGGATTAGCTCCGCGCCGGCCTCGACAAGCGCGCGCACGACCAGCGGAAACTCAACATCAAAACAGATCGCCACGCCGATCTTGCCGTGCGCCGTATCGAACACGCGCTGCTGCGTCCCCGGCGAAATGCCCCAGCGCTCGCTCTCGAAGCGTGTCATCATGATCTTGTGCTGAATCTCGCTCGCGCCGCTCGGCGCATAAAAGCGCGCCGTGTTGCGATAGCTCCCGTCGCCTTGCGCCACCGGCGCCGAGCCGCCCAGAATGTACATGCCGTGCTTGCGCGCAAGCGCAGCATGCAGCGCTTCCGCCTCCGGCAACACGCTCTGCATCGACGCGATCGAGCGCTTAAGATCCCCCGCAATCTCACGCCCCGCGAGCCGCGCCAGCTCCATCGCGCCATATTCGGGAAACACCAGCATTTCGCAGCCCATCTGCGCCATGCCCCAAACCCAGCGCGTCAGCTTCGCTTCGTACGCCGCAAACGTCTCGATCTCCTCGATCGGATATTGCGCGAGCGCCAGACGGAACGGCGCGCTCATAGTTCGCGCATCCAAAACTGCATTGGCTTCTCGCTCTCGCCCGCTTCGCCAAGCTCTTGCCAAGAGAAATGCGCGACGGCGCCAGGCAGCTTCGCGTAACCCCGCTTGCTCCAAAACGCATCGAGCGGCTCATAGTCCGCCGGCCG
>CAZXNY010000506.1:0-1754 GCA_964642205.1 uncultured Caulobacteraceae bacterium | reverse complement strand
GTGCGCCGGATAGCGCTTGGCGAGGCCCTGCGTGACGGCCTCAAACTCCGCGACCATCTCGTCGAGGATTTGCTGCACAGGCTTCACGCTCTCGATCCTGCCCGCGACTTGGCCCGAGAGCGCGATCGAGGCTTCCATATCGCCGCCGAAGTAGAGATCGAGCGCGTTGCCGAATTCGGCCATCGGCGGCGGGCCGGCATAGCCCTCCTGCATCAGCGCGCGCTCCAGGCGCTCTGTCTTCTTCGTGCGCAGCGCGCGCAAGGCGGGCCGCGAAAACTGGTTCAGAAACAGCGTGTCGGTTTCCTCCGCATCGACGATCGCTTGCTTCCAGTTTTCATGCACCGGGCTCTCGGCCGCGCTCACCATGCGCGTGCCCATCTGCACGGCCTCGGCGCCCATCGCGAACGCGGCCGCCATCGTGCGCCCGCACGCGATCCCGCCTGCCGCGATGATCGGCACGTTCACTTTTTCGGCGACCAAGGGCAGCAGCACCATCGTCATCACCGGCTGCGGGTTCTTGAAGCCGCCGCCCTCGCCGCCTTCAACGACGAGCCCATCGACGCCCGCCTCAACGGCTTTCAGCGCCGCTTTCAACGTCGGCACGACGTGGAAGACGGTGAGCCCCGCCTCTTTGAGCTGGCCACAATACTTCGCCGGATCGCCGGCAGAGGTCGTTACGAACTTCACGCCCTGATCGATCACGAATTTCACAATGTCCGGATCGCGCACGAAGGCCTGCGCGATGTTCACGCCGAACGGCTTCTTGGTGAGCGTGCGCATCTTGGCGATCTCTTCGCGCACCTCATCGAGCCGGCCGGACGAGGTCTCGATGATCCCGAGCCCGCCTGCGTTGGAGACGGCCGAGGCCAGCTGCGCCCGCGCGATCCAGCCCATCGGCGCCTGCACGATCGGGCGCTCAACGCCCAGCATCTCGGTGATCCGGTTCTTGAACTGCATAGCGCGCCTTCTCCCGTTTTCGCCACCCTGCCGGAAACGCGCCAATGAGGCGATCCTGACCTCGCGGCGCCCGTTCCGCGTGCGGCTGTGTTGCGACGCAATAGCCCCAAGGGCCCCAAGGCTTTGCGTTTGCGTCCCCGCCTGCTAACCCCCTCCCACGGCGTGCTGCGCCGCCGAAGGGACAGAATATTCGCATGACCACGGGAACGCCCCCGAAACAGGGCCTCTACGACCCCCGCAATGAGCACGACGCGTGCGGCGTTGGCTTTATCGCGAACGTAAAGGGCAAGGCTTCCAACGCGATCGTGCAGCAGGGGCTGCAGATCCTGGTCAACATCGACCACCGCGGCGCGGTTGGGGCCGATCCGCTCATGGGCGACGGCGCCGGCATTCTGATCCAGACGCCCGACGCGCTGATCCGCGACTGGGCGGCGAAGGCAAACCTGAAGCTGCCGCCCAAGGGCGAGTACGCGATCGCGATGTGCTTCCTCCCGCGGGACGACAAAGCGCGCGAAATGGCGACGCAGCAGATCGAGAAATTCATCCGTGTCGAGGGTCAAAAGCTGATCGGCTGGCGCGACGTGCCGACCGACACAACGGGGCTCGGCGCTGCGGTGCTCGCGGGCATGCCAGTGATCCGCCAGGCCATCGTGGCGCGCGGCGCCAAGACCGCCGACCAAGACGCGTTCGAGCGCAAGCTGCTGTCGATCCGCAAGCAGGCGCAGAACCCGCTCGCTGAACTCGCCCGCAAGCGCAATCTGCCGGAACTCACCGATCTCTATATGCCGTCGTTCTCG
>CAZXNY010000505.1:0-1763 GCA_964642205.1 uncultured Caulobacteraceae bacterium | reverse complement strand
TCCTTCGCACTCGAAGGCTGGCCGGCAATTCGCGACGGCATCGCGCGCGCCGACGTTGCGACCTGGGCGGCCGTGCTCTGGCAATCGATCGGCAACACGATGTTCGGGTATGCCGCGTGGGGTTGGCTCCTCGCGCGCCACCCCGCCTCGATCGTCACGCCGCTCGCGCTCCTCGTGCCCGTGTTCGGCATGGGTGCGAGCGCGTTCTTCCTCCACGAACCGCTGCCGCTTTGGAAACTCGCCGCCGCCGGCCTCGTGCTCGCGGGCCTTGCGCTCAATCTCTTTTGGCCCGCACTCCGCCGCCCGCGCCTCGCCGCATGAACGCGACGGCCCAACGCATCGTGCGCGCCATACGCGCGCTCCCGAAGCGGGACACGCCCTCGATCCGCGCCGAGCGCCGCAAGTTCACGACCGAGCTCAAGCAAGCACCGGCGGAGGACATGATCGCGCTCGCTCACGCGCTGCGGCAAGCAAGCCTCCGCTGGGTCGGCTACGAGCTGCTCACGCTCCACTCCGCCGGCATGGCCACGCTCGACATCGATAAGGTCGAAGCGCTCGCCGAAGGCCTCGATACATGGGACGGCGTCGATACGTTCGGGCTCTACATTTCCGGCCCCGCCTGGCGCGCCAAGCGCATCAAAGACGCCGACATCAAACGCTGGGCCAAAAGCGACAATCTCTGGATACGACGCGCCGCCCTCGTCTCCACCGTGGTGCTCAACTCGAAATCGCGCGGCGACGGCGCACTCGGCGGCGACGCCAAACGCACGCTCGCGATCTGCACGCTGCTGATCGATGATCGCGAGGACATGGTCGTCAAAGCGCTGAGCTGGGCGCTGCGCACGCTCGCCGCCGTCGACGCGCCCGCCGCCCGCGCCTTCCTCAAACAACACGACGCGCGCCTCGCCGCGCGCGTGAAGCGCGAGACCAACAACAAGCTGCGGACTGGACTGAAGAATCCGAAGTAGCGACTCGTCACTCCTCGTCGCTCGTCTGGTCTTCGCTGATGGCGGGCATCGCATGCTACGCATATCCCGACTAGAACTCGTTTATTTTGGATCGGCGAACCGTGTCCCAGTTATTGGTGCTGACGAGACCTAGGGCCAACGCGCCCAAGGAAGGCATGGGCCAAGTCTTTTGCCAAACAGAGGACCGGGCATTGGTGGAAGCCGCGAAGCTGGCGCTTGGAGCTAGCGACGACGATGCCGTGTTCACAGTCAATTCGCCTTCCGGTGATCCGTTTGAGGTGTGGTTTGATGCGCTTCCGTTCGATGCCGAGCGAACCAACCGCCTGATTGACGCCTGCGCCAGTAGCTTCGCAGCACTCGCTCTGTTCTACGGCGACGCGAATGATCTGGAGCGCACGCGCGACCTGGACGAATTGAAGGACATCATTCATCGACAGTTCGGAGGCACGCCCGTAGAACTCTACGCAGTCTGGGCCGAGTAACCGCCAACAGCAGACAAGCGCAAGCTCACTCCTTATCGAACGCGCTCTCCGTCGCCGCAGTGCTCGTCGCTTGGTTCACGGAGAACGTTTCCTTGTGCGCGGGCTCGGCGCTCACGGCGCTTCGCCAGAACATCGCGCCGGTGATCCCGACCGCCGCGATGCCCGCGAACCAGAACACGCCCTCGGGCCCCAGAATATCGCCCGTCACGCCCTGCAGCGCCGGCCCGATCACCGAACCCGCCGCCCACACGAACAAGAGCCCGCTCGTCGCCTGCGCCATACGCGATGGTTCTGCGCGGTCCGCCATGTGCGC
>CAZXNY010000504.1:0-1772 GCA_964642205.1 uncultured Caulobacteraceae bacterium | reverse complement strand
AGATGGAGCGCATGGCCGCTTCGTTCGCGAAGTCTGGCTTGTTCGGCGCCAAGACGGCGGATCAGGCGCTCGCGCTTCTGATGATCGGCCAGGCCGAAGGCATGCACCCTGCCCTCGCGGTGCAGGAGTTCGACATCATCGAAGGCAAACCTGCACGCAAGAGCGAACGCATTCAGGCGCGCTTCCAGATGAGCGGCGGCAAGATCGAGTTCCTGACGTACACCGACGAATGCGTGGAGGCGAAGTTCTCGCACCCGCAGGGCGCCACGCTCACCGTCGCGTGGACGATCGAGCAAGCGCGCAAAGTCAAGTATTACACGAAGGACGGCTGGAAGCCGCTCGCTGGCAAGCACAACTGGGCGAACTACCCACGCGCGATGCTGAAGGCGCGTGTGATCGCCGAAGGCTGCCGCGCCTGCTTCCCCGGCTACGCGCTTGTGACGCTCTCGACCGAGGAAGCGCTGGAAGGCGGCGCGCTCGAAAGCGAACGTATCGATACGTACGAGGGCGAGCCCGTTGCGCAGATCGCGCCGCCAAGCGCGCATGCGGTCAAGCGCGACAACCCCGATCTCTGGCCCTGGATCGAAAGCACGATCCGCGAGCACACTGATATGGGCGCTCTCGATGCGTGGTGGTCGAGCGACGAAACGGTCGCGATGATCTCCGGCCTGCCGCGCAAGTGGCGTGAGTGCGCGCAGGAAACCTATGACGCGCGCCTCTCTGAGCTTGCGGATCAAATGCTCGATCGCCAAGCGGTCCGGGTCGATGGCTGAGCGCTTCATCCGCCAGCTTCGCGGCTTCCGTGACCGCTACGTCGCAGCCGAAGCGATACGTAGAGCCCCGGACGGCTACGTATGCGAGGTGAAGCCGCCGACGCGCACGCTGGAGCAGAACAGCTTGCTTTGGGCGCGTTTGACGGAGCTTTCCGCGCGCCTGCCGTGGGATGGCGAACGCCTCACCGCGACCGAGTACAAAGACCTCCTCACCGCATGCCTACGTAAGCAGAAAGTCGTGCGCGGCGTTGAAGGCGGGCTTGTGTTTCTCGGCGCACGCACGTCGCAAATGACGATCGCTGAAATGGGCGAGCTGCTGGATCTGATCGACGCCTTCGCGGCTGAGCGCGGGATCGTCTTCAAAGACCCGCGAGCGGACACCTGGGTTCCTATCGGCTCTTCGGTAGGTGAGACACCCGGAGTGTCCGTCTCGCGGACTTAAAAAGGAGAAACGGGAATGCACAGCCCAGCACAGACCATTGGATCGGAGAGCTAAATGGGACCGCCGGATATTTTTGAAGCCTCCATTCGTTGGAACTCGTGGGCGCTGCCGCTTGCGGTGACGCTCTCGTTCGAGTGGCAGCACTGCATCGTTTCCGTCGGCCCGCTGACGCTCGCCTGGCGCTGGAGCGAGGACGTGATTGCCGCACACAACGAGCGCGTTGCAAAGGAGGTTGGCTAGATGAGCAACGCGGCTGAATGGACCGAGGAAGATCAGGCGCGCGCGGATTTCGTGGCCGATCTAGCGTGCGAGATCAGCGCAGATGAAGACGTTGTGAGCGATGTTCTGGGCGCGCTTGAGGAGCGCGGCCTTGTCAACAGTCGCAGCTACCGGGCAACGCCTCTCCCCTACACGAACAATTGGCAGCCGATGGAGACGGCGCCGAAGACCGGCGCACAGATCATCTACCGCTACATGGACGGGCCATACGTTCGCGCGGGACTGATGGAGTGGCGGTTCTGCACGTACGATGACGGGCAGTCGTGTTGGTGGGACGT
>CAZXNY010000503.1:0-1796 GCA_964642205.1 uncultured Caulobacteraceae bacterium | reverse complement strand
CTCCACGCCATCTTGCGGCACTGGACGCGCCCGCAGCCGAACGCTGAGCAGCCGCCCTTCCTGCCGCGCCCGCACGCTTCGACCGCGCAACACGATGGAGCACACGATTGGGCCGCGCTTGCGAGCGCCGGTTTTCGCCCTGCCGGACGCCACGCCGTGCGCATCGACCGGCTCGAGCGGCTCGCCGCCGGCCTCTCCAAAGCGCAAGCCGCCGACGCGCCGCCCGATCCAAAGCTCCGCCGCATCCTCCGGCTCGACGAAGCGAGCTTCACCGCGCTCCTCCAAGCGCTCGGCTACAAGCGCCTCGCGCCCCGCGCGGAGGGCGAGCCGCCGCGCTGGCGCGCGCCCGTCGATCGCCGCCCCGCGCCGAAAGACGCGCCCGAAGCCGCCGGCCCGTTCGCGGCGCTCGCCGCGATGGACCGCCGTCCGCGATGACCGCTGAGGACCGCGTCCGCATCGACATCTGGCTCTGGCGCGCGCGCTTCTTCAAAACGCGCGCCCTCGCCAGCGCGCACGTTTCCGGCGGGGGCGTCCGGCTCAGCCGCGCGGGCCAAGTCCGGCGCATCAGCAAGCCCGGCGAAGCCGTCGGCGCGGGCGATGAGCTCGCCTTCAAGCCGAACCGCGCGCTCGTCACGCTCCGCATTGAGGACACGGGCGAGCGCCGCGGCCCCGCGACCGAGGCCCGCACGCTCTACACGCTCACCGGCCAGGACGAGGGCGGCGACGACGCGTCCAGTTGACGAAAACGACCCCTCCCGCCATTGAGCGGCGCCTGAGCTAGCCTCACGCTGCGCTCAGAAGTTCTCTCTACGCGTCAGGGGCTTCCGCCTCTAGAACAGCGCAAAAGGGCCGAAGGACTACAGATGACCTACGTCGTCATGGACGCATGCGTGAAGTGCAAGCTCATGGACTGCGTGGAGGTCTGTCCGGTCGATTGCTTCTACGAAGGCGAGAACATGCTCGTCATCCACCCGGACGAGTGCATCGATTGCGGCGTGTGCGAGCCGGAATGCCCGGTCGACGCCATCAAGCCCGACCTTGAGGACACGTCCGACGGCAAGTGGCTCAAGATCAACACCGAGTACGCCCAGACTTGGCCGAACATCACGCGCAAGAAAGACCCGCCGGCCGATAGCGATAAATTCCGCGACGAGACCGGCAAGTTCGAAAAGTACTTCAGCCCGGAGCCCGGCGAAGGGGACTGAGCGGTCAAATCATCCCTAACGAAATGATTTCGCCGCGTTTTGCAGGGCCGCCCTTCGCACATGCGGCGCCCGAGCCCCTTTCGGAACGCCCATTTTTATGATAGGGTCATGTTCGTAAACGGTTGGCGAGAGCCCCCGTTTCACGCGCCGGCGCGCCGTCTCACGCGCCACCTTGCCGATTGACACTGCCATACCGGTTCGTGGGTCCCCCCAAAAACCGGTGCGGTGGGTTTGTCTTATAGAGCAGGGGGCTTGAGACCGGTCCGGCGCGCGTTGGTTAATGGAGCAGGGATCTTTCATGACGAGCACCGCCGCTGAGAAGCCCGCCACGTTCAAGACGGGCGACCACATTGTTTATCCCGCGCATGGCGTGGGCCGTGTTCTGGGCGTGGAAAAACAAAGCGTAGCGGGGATCGATCTGGAAGTTTTCGTCATCTCGTTCGAGCAGGACAAGATGACCCTCCGGGTGCCGACGGCGAAGGCGAAGTCTTGCGGCATGCGTCCGCTGGCGTCCTCGCAAATCGTGACCGACGCGATGAAGACGCTCCAGGGCCGCGCCCGCGTGAAGCGCACCATGTGGTCGCGCCGCGC
>CAZXNY010000502.1:0-1820 GCA_964642205.1 uncultured Caulobacteraceae bacterium | reverse complement strand
TGCCCGGTTTGCCGGGACTTCCCGGCCAAAAGAAAAACTGAACCGAACAACGAACTCCAAGGAGAAGTAGCGAATGTCCCTGAAAATCCGCCTCTCGCGCGGCGGCGCGAAGAAGAAGCCGTATTATTCGATCGTGATCGCCAACAGCCGCGATCCGCGCGATGGCCGTTTCATCGAAAAGGTCGGCGCCTACAACCCGATGCTGAAGAGCGATGATCCCAAGCGCGTCGTGCTGAAGACCGAGCGCATTCAAGAATGGCTCTCGAAGGGCGCGCTGCCGACCGATCGCGTCGCACGCTTCCTCGACACGGCAGGCCTCAAGAAGCGCGAAGCGCGCAACAATCCTGAGAAGGCCAAGCCGGGCCGTAAGATGCAAGAACGCGCCGAAGCGAACGCCGCCGCGAGCGCGCCGGCTGAAGCCGCCTCGGAATAAGGCCTCTCAATTCGCATAACGCTCCCCGGCCGAAACGCGCGCAGCGCGTGGAGGGCCGGGGCCCAGGGCAAACGCCGCGACTTTGGCTCCTGGGTCCCGGCTCGCAGCTTCGCTGCGTCCGGGAAGCGTTGGTTAGAGTTGCGCGATCCAACGATGCTCGGGATGCGTTTGCGTCAGCGCATCCTTCAGCCACGCGCGCGCCGCTTTATCCATGCGCGGCGCAGCGTTTGCGAAATCGGCTTCGTCCTTCGGACGCGTCTCTTTCGCTTTGAACAACAGCACCGCTTCCGGCTTGAGATACGGCACGCCGTAGCGCGTCTTCGCGATCATGCGGTCGCGCGGCGCGGTGAGCGCGGGATTGCGGCGGCAGACCCATGTCTGCGCGTCGCCCGCCTGCAACATCGCATCCATCAGCCAGATGTTCGGCCCGGGATCGCAGAGCCAGGTCTGGTGCTTGTCCTCCGGCGGCAGCGCCCCCGGCGCGAGCGCGCGCACTTCCCCATCGCCAACGGCGTAAAACTCGAGCGGCCGCAGCCAATCGCGCAGCTTCGCAAAGTCCGCGCGCAGAATTTCGATCTCGATGTCTTCGTGCGCGCGCGGCTCTTCGCCGAGAAGGAGATCGATCGCCCAGCCGCCGCACACGGCCCACGGAATTTGCGCGCCGGCGACGCGCTTCATCGCCTCGTACGGATGCCACGGCTTCCACGCGGAAAGCGGCGGCCCATCCCAATGCGTCACGCCCGGCGGCAGAGCTTCAGCCATGCGGCGAGCCTAGCATGAGCGAGGGTGATCTTGTCCTCGTCGGCTACATCGAAGGCGCATTCGGCGTGCACGGCGAAGCGCGCGTGCGCAGCTTCACCTCGCCGCCGGAAAACATCTCCAGCTACGGCCCTTTGGCGGACGCCGACGGCCGCGTGCTGTTCACGCCGAAGAAGTGGCGCCCGATTGGCGAAGCGCTCGCGATGGCCGCGCCTGAGATCAAATCCCGCGAAGACGCCATGGCGCTCAAAGGCACGCGGCTCTACGTGGCGCGCGATAAGTTTCCGCCAGCCGATGAAGACGAATTCTACGTCGTCGATCTGATCGGCTGCCGCGCAGAGACGCTTCGCGGCGATGACGCGGGCAAAGTGATCGGCGTGCATGACTTTGGCGCGGGCGATCTCTTGGAGATCAAGCCGCCGTCGGGCGCGCCGTACTTTCTGGAATTCTCGCGCGCGAACGTCCCACACGTTGCGCTCGCCGAGCGGCGCCTCGTGATCGATCCGCCGCCGGAGGAAGAAAGCGGCGAACCGCGCGAGGTAGCGCCATGACCTTCGCCGCCTCTATCGTCACGCTTTTTCCGGAAGCGTTTCCGGGGACGCTGGGCATTTCGCTGATCGGCAAGGCG
>CAZXNY010000501.1:0-1822 GCA_964642205.1 uncultured Caulobacteraceae bacterium | reverse complement strand
GTTCTTCAGATCGCCCTCGCCCATTTGGCTGCGAAACGCATCCCAGATCGGCGCGAAATACGGGTCGACCTTCTCTTCGAAGTCGCCCGGCAGATAGCCGAGCTTTTCGCCCGCTTCGACCGCCGGGCGCGTCACCACGATGCGCTCAAAGCGCCCAGCCTTCATCGCCTCTACTGCGGCGGCGACCGCGAGGAACGTCTTGCCGGTGCCCGCTGGCCCAACGCCGAACACGAGGTCGATGCGTTCGTCGCGCAACGCTTCGACGTAATGGACTTGGCGCGGCGTCCGCAAAGTAAGCCCGCCGAGTTGCGGCAGGGAGAGCGGCCCGGGCGCGCTCGCGCCTTCGGAAAACGCGATCGCCGCGAGCACCTCGCCTTCGCGCACGCGGCCTTTTTGGCGCGCCAGCTGAACGAGCGTCTGCACGATCGATTCAGCGCGCTGCGAATCCGCTTCGTTCGCGGCCCGGATTGTCACTTGGTCGCCGTGCGCGTCGAGCGTCAGCCGGTACGCCGGCTTATTGCGCGGCGCATCTGGATCGCGAAACGCTTCTTGGATGTGCGCGAGGTGGCGGTGCAGCGGGCCGAACACTTGCTGCGCCAGCCCAGCGTCCGCAATCGCGACAACGCGCGTCATCTCACTCGTCTTGGAAGCCGCGGTCACGCCGCCTCCATCGCGAGACGCGCGCCAGTGAGCGAGTTTTGCGATGCTCCCTCAATACGCACGTCGACGATCTGCCCGACCAGCGAGGCCGGCGCATCGAAATGCACGGCTTGAAGGTATGGCGAACGCCCGTGCATCTGCCCGAGGCGGCGCCCTGCCCGCTCAACGAGCACCGGCAGCGTGCGGCCGATCTGGCTTTCGTTGAACGCGCGTTGCTGGCGCGAGAGCACGGCTTGGAGGCGCTGCAGCCGCTCATCCATCTCCGCTTCGCTCACTTGGCGCGGCATCGCCGCCGCCGGCGTGCCGGGGCGGCGCGAATATTTGAACGAGAACGCGCCCGCGAACGTCAGGGTCTCGACAAGCTTCAGTGTCTCTTCAAACGCACGCGTGTCTTCGCCAGGGAAGCCTACAATCAGGTCCGTAGAGAGCGCGATGCCGGGCCGCGCAGCGCGCAGCTTTTCGATGATGCGCAGATAGTCTTCCGCGCGATGCTTGCGGTTCATGGCGCGCAGGATGCGGTCCGAGCCCGCCTGCACCGGCAGATGCAAATACGGCATCAGCTTTTCCTCATCGCCATGCAGCGCGATCAGGTCGTCGCTCATGTCGTTGGGGTGCGAGGTGGTGTACCGCAGGCGCGCCACGCCATCGATCTTGGCGAGCGCGCGCAACAGATCCGTGAACCGAGCATCGCCGGCGGCCCACGCGTTCACGTTCTGCCCGAGCAGCGTGATTTCACGCACGCCTTGGTCCGCGAGCCCGCGTGCTTCCGCGACGATCTCTTCCAACGAGCGCGAATATTCGGCGCCGCGCGTATAGGGCACCACGCAGAACGTGCAGAACTTGTCGCAACCTTCCTGAACGGAGAGAAACGCGGCGACGCCCTGGCGCCCGCGCGCGGGCAGCGCATCGAACTTCGCCATCGGCTCAAAGTCCGCCGCGATGCGATCGCCAGTGGCGCGCGCGGTGCGGGCGATCAACTCCGGAAGCTGATGGTACGATTGCGGGCCGACGACAAAATCGACGACGGGCGCGCGGCGGATGATCTCTTCGCCCTCGGCTTGCGCAACGCAGCCGGCGATCACGATCGTCATGTCGGCGCCTTCGGCTTTGCGGCGCTCCTTGTGCGCCTTCAGCCGGCCGATCTCAGAGTAGACTTTCTCGG
>CAZXNY010000500.1:0-1828 GCA_964642205.1 uncultured Caulobacteraceae bacterium | reverse complement strand
CATGTCGATTTCAGCTGCCGTGAGTGCGCCGCCGTTCACCCGCACGTCGCCCGAGCCGGCTTTGTCGACATTGAGTTCACCCATGACCGAGGCCGCTTCAACCGCGCCGGATCCGGCCATGTCGACCTTGAGGCCCCCAGCCACCGCGCCGAGCCACACATCGCCTGAGCCGCTCATGTCGATCTCGGCCCCGCCGCCGACGGCGCCGGCGCGGACCCCGCCCGAGCCCGAGCTATCCAAATTGAGCGCGCCGGAGATGTCTGCAAGAACGGCCCGCCCGCAGCCTGATCGATCGAGGTTTACGGACGCAGCCGCGCCAACCTCGGCCGTCACCGCGCCATCGACGTCGAGGTCGACCGCACGGGGCATCCGCACCGTGATCACCGGCATCTGCTCGGGCGCGACGCCGCCATAACCGAGCAGGTCCGCGCCGCCATCGTCACGGCAATTGAGGATCCGGCCCTGGAGGCGCCCATCAACCACCAATTCGCCGCCGGAGAGCCGCACCAGCGGCATCGGCGCACGGCCGGGATTGTCGATCTCAAGGACGATGTCGGTTCGGTCCTCGGGCGTGATCCGGACGATCGCGGCCGCATTGGTCACGTTGAGTTCGTTGGCCGCATAGATCTGGGACGCGAGCTTGCCAGCCTGCACTTCCACCTGCGGCGCCGCCGCACCCGAAAACTGCAAGTTCATGCCGTGAAAGTGGAACGCCCCCGCGCCAGCGGCGGCGAACATGACCGCGACGATGACCGCCACGATGATCGCTGCTCGTTCCATACCGTCCTCGCTCCGCCCACGCCGCGCCGGCCCTGCCCGGGCGCTTCGTACCTTTGGATGCTCCCGCCAGCCCCGTTGGATGCGGGCAGGGCCATTTTAAGCCTTTGCTCACCCTAAGCGCGAACAATTGCGCCCGCGCGTCGGGGGACGCGCGCGGAGGATTTCATGCGCTCACGCATCTTGGGTCTCACGGCCGCCGCGGCCATCTTGGCGCCGGCCGCGATGGCGGACTCGGTCCACTTTGGCCTGTCGCACAGCTTCGCGGAAACGGAAGTCGGCGCCGTCGATTACGATGCGGACTCCACGGCGCTATCGGCGGCCGGCGCGTTCGATTTGCGCGGGCGCCTGTCTATGCAGATCGACGCTGAGGTATCTTCGCGCGAGACGCCCTTCGCCGGCGACGACACGGGCGGCGGCGGCACCATCCACCTTGTCACGCGCGAGCAAGGCTGGATGTTCGGCGGCTTCGTTGGCGGCTACACGACGGACATCTTCGATCTCGTCGCCGGCGGCGCCGAAGGCGCGCTCTACTTCGATCGCTTTACGCTTGCCGGGACGGTCGCCTACACCGAGAGCGACGACATCAACACGGATGGCGTCATCCTCCAGGCTGAAGGCCGCTACTTCGTAACGCGCAATTTCCGCGTCGATGGCCGCCTCGGCTTTGCACAGCTCGACGTGAACGGCGTCGACTACGACTCCTTTATCGCCAGCACGGGCGCGGAGTATCGTCTTACGGATTCACCGCTCAGCCTCTTCGGCGCGCTCACGCACAAGAGCATCGACGACATCGACGCAACCACCAACGCGGTGACGCTCGGCGTGCGCTGGAATTTCGATCCCGATCTCGCCTATCGCGACGAAAATGGTGCGAGTCTCATCACCGCGCCGAGCTTAGCGTCGTTCTTCTAGTCAACGCGACATCGCAGAAACAACGAGGGCCGCTCCATCGGAGCGGCCCTCGCCTTTTCGTCCCCGCCGCTAGGTGGGTCTCTACTCGATGATCTTGGCGATAACGCCGGATCCGACGGTGCGTCCGCCTTCGCGG
>CAZXNY010000499.1:0-1833 GCA_964642205.1 uncultured Caulobacteraceae bacterium | reverse complement strand
TCCAAGCGATCGGACCCGGCCAATCGTGGGAAGAGATAGGCGAGGCGCAACCGTTCGAGATCGAGTCCATCTTCAACGCCGCGCCCAACACGCCCACATGAGCAGCGAACCGCGCGTCGTCATCGGTCTCTCCGCCGTGATCGTCGCGGTCACCGCCGATGGCCCAGCCGCGCTCGTCACCCGCGACCCGCAAAGCGGCCTCACCGCGCTGCCGTTCGGCCCATTCGATCCGGCGGGTGACCGCACGCTCGAACTCTCGCTGCGCGCCTGGGTGAAGGAGCAGACGGGCTTCGACATCGGCTACGTTGAGCAGCTCTACACGTTCGGCGACCGCGGCCGCGAAACGCCGATCTTCGATCCCGGCGCCGAGCGCGTCATCTCCATCGGCTATCTCGCGCTCACGCCCGAGAAAGCCGAACTCGACCGCGCCGGCGCGCTGTGGCGCGACTGGTATTCGTACTTTCCGTGGGAAGATTGGCGCAACGGCCGCCCGCGCATCCTCGACGCTGAGATCGGCCCGCGTCTCAAAGCTTGGTCCGAAAAACGCGCCGACGCGCGTGCGCAACGTTGGAGCCGCGCGCGGCTCGCCTTCGCGCTCGATGGCGCGCCCTGGAACGAAGAACGCGCGCTCGACCGCTACGAGCTTTTGTACGAAGCCGGCCTCACGCCAGAATCCGCACGCGATCACGCACGCCTTAAAGACGGCGACGGCGCCGAAATCGGCCCCGAACCGCTCGGCCCCGGTCTTGGCGAGCCGATGGCCTCCGATCACCGCCGCATCCTCGCCACCGCCGTCGGGCGCCTGCGCGCCAAGATCAAATACCGTCCGGTGATCTTCGAGCTCGCGCCCGAGCTGTTCACGCTCTTCCATCTGCAACAACTCGTCGAAGCGATCGCCGGCCTCGAACTGCACAAACAAAACTTCCGCCGCCTCCTGGACCGCACCGGTCTCGTTGAAGGCGCGCAACGGTTTGACGCGAGCGCGGGCGGCCGCCCCGCCGAATTGTTTCGCTTTCGGCGCGACACGCTCGCGCACCGCCCCGTCGGCGGCGTCCACGTTCCCGCCCCGCGCGGGGAGTAACTACGCGATGCCAGCTTACGCGATGTAAGACCCGCCATTGGCGTGGATAACTTGCCCCTGGATGAATGCCGCGTCCGGGCTCAGCAGAAACTGCACGACACCCGTGTAATCGTCGTCCTCTGTGATGCGCCCAGATGGGCTCGCGCGCGCCGCACGTTCGTACGAGCGCGCGGCCGCATCATCGCTGCCGGTCATGCGCGCGACCGACGTCGTCGCCACCAACCCTGGCGCAACAGCGTTGATCCGCACCCCACGCGGCGCAAGCTCTTGCACGAGGTAGCGGATCAGACTCTCCGCGAGCGCTTTGCCCGCGCCAAGCGCTGCGTAGTTGCGCAGCGTCGCCGTGCGCGCGCCCGCGCTCGAGATGAACACGACGCTGCTGCCTTCGGTGAAATGCGCCGCCGCCGCGTGGACGAGATAGAGCAGCGACAGACCGTTCACTTCGATGGCGCGCTTGAACGCGTCGAGGTCCGCTGAGAGCAGCGCAGTGGGGTAAATCGCGGCCGCGCTGTGGATGATGTGCAGCGGCCCCCCGCCAAGCGCGGCGCCGGCTTCGACAAGCGCCCGCGCCCGAGCGACGTCGCCAACATCGGCGCGCACAACCTCGACACGGGCGCCGACGTCACTCAGCGCCGCGCGCGCCTCACGCGCCGCCGCCTCATCCTCCCGAAAGCCGAGCACGAGCCCCACGCCAGGCCCCGCCAGCCGCTTGGCGATCGCGAGCCCGATCCCCTTGGTTCCGCCCGAAATCA
>CAZXNY010000498.1:0-1846 GCA_964642205.1 uncultured Caulobacteraceae bacterium | reverse complement strand
GCCGCGGGCTTCGGCGCGGAGCTGGGCGCAATCGGCGTGGTCGGCGAGGCCCGGATCGATGAACGGCAGCACGGCGGCGATCGGCGCGAGCAGCGCGCCGAGCGCGCCGGCGATGCCGGCTTGGCCGAGCGCGCGATCGGCGTCGACGCCGATGCGCGGGCTGCGCAATTGGCCGGTGATCGTGATCGGCGCCATCACGCGGATGAGGCGCGGTTCTTTGGGGTGGCCTTGGAGCCGGAGGTTCAACGATTCAGTGTCGAGATTCACGCCGCCTTCGCCGACGATCAGCACGTCTTGCGCATCGACGACGAACACGCGCGGCGTTGCTTGGCCGGAGCGCACGTCGAATGACGCAACCGCGCAGCGGATCGGCATTTGCGATTGATCGCCGCTCAGATAGAGCCCAAGGCCGCGGATGACGTTGACGCCCGTGAGCTCTGCGAGGGCTGCGCGCACTTCGCCGCGCGGCGCCGCAAGCGAGATCGTGCCGTTCGAGGTCGCCGCCGCTGCGCGCACCGTTGCGCCGCGGCCGCGCAAGACGGCGCGGCCAGAGAGCGGGCCGGAGATCGCGTTCGGCACGGGGATGATCGATTGCAGCAGCGCGTTGCGCAGCCGGAGATCGATGTTGACGTCCGGCGTGTCTTGGCGCGCATCGATGCGCACGAGACCGCCGATATCGCCCTGGTTCAGATTGAAGCGCACCGGGTTCATCGTCAGCACGCCTTGGTCGAGCGTGAGATCGAGCGCTGCGGCGCGCAGCGGGATCGGCGCATCGACGACGCGCGCGACGCGGTAAGTGAGGCGCGCATCCATGTTGCGCACGCGATTTAAATCGAGGCGCGCGTCAGGCAGGATGCGGCCTTCGGCGCGCATACGCGCGGCCATCGCGCGCTGCTCTGGCGAAGCGGTTTCGTTGGTTGCGGGCGGTGCGCCGAGCACGGCGGCGAGATCGTCGAAGTCCAAGCGGCGCGACGTGATGGCCGCATCGACGAACGGGCGCGTGCGGTCGGTGCGCACATTGAGAACGCCGTTGAGATCGCTATCGCCGACCGTGCCGGTGATGTCGCTGATCGCGTAGCGCGTCTCTTCGCGTGTGAGGACGCCGCGCAGATTGTAGGGCGGCGTGTTCGGCAGCGAGAGGCCGATGATGTAGTAAAGCTCGGAAAGATCGGCGCCGCGCACGGCGATGTTGGCGCGGTAGCTGCCGAAATCGAATGGGCGCGTGAGGATGCCGGCAGCGTTGATCTGCGTGGGGCCCGCTTCCATCTGGGCGCGGAATTCGTAGGGCCGATCGCGGCGCACGTTGATGAGCGCGCCGCCTGACATGCGCAGTTCGAACGGGCGGTTGTTGAGGCGCCCTTCCCCGGTGAGCTGGAAAGCGGGCTCATCGCTGCGCGCGAGCTGCTCATCCGATTGCAGCGTGGCTTCAAGCGTCATGTCGCGGCGGCGGTCATCGAGGCGGAGCATGCCGTCACGGATCACGAAGCGCTTGATGACGGGAAGCGTTAGGGGCTTCGCGGTTTCGCGCGCGCCTTCGCCTTTTGACCAATTGGCGCGGCCGTCTTCATCTCTGACAAGACGAATATCGGCGCGGTCGAGTTCGATCGAGCGGAGCACGATGCGGCCAAGGAAGAGCGGCATGAGTTCGACGTGCGCATCGGCGCGCGGGACGCGGGCGAATGCGTCTTCGTCTTGCGCCCATGCGCGGCGCTCGCTCGACGCCCAGTACGGATCGCCGACGCGCAGATCATTCACGATGATGCGCGGCGTCAGCGACCAGGGATGCACATCTAGATCGCCGGCGATTTGGATCGGGCGGCCGGTGAGTCCGGAGGCGATGCGCGAG
>CAZXNY010000497.1:0-1865 GCA_964642205.1 uncultured Caulobacteraceae bacterium | reverse complement strand
CGTGCCCAGCTGCGGCTCGATTCACGCCCGTTGGGATGGAGCCAGGGCACTCCGTAGGAAAGAGAAGCTGACGCCGCCGAAGCGGCGCCAGCGATCTGGCCTCACGCCGCCTCCGCGGTTTCGGCCATGCCCTTGGAGCGCACATGGCCCTCGCCGGGATCGACGGCGACGAACACTTTGCCGGTCCACTTGCCGGAAGCCTTGTCCTTCCAGCGGTCGTGGCGGAGCTGGCCTGAGATGTCGGCGATGACACCAGCGCGCATCGCCTTGGCTGAGGCTGCGGCCTTCGGGCAATTGATCTCGACGGTGAAGCGGTCAGCGCGTTCGCCGCTGGGCGCTTCGATCCAGAGCGAGACGATTTCGATGGTGCCGCCGCGCGCTTCGAGCGTGCGGATCTTGGGAGCGTCAACGAGCTTGCCGATGAGAGAGACGCGGTTGGTCATGAGAAGAACTCCACTCAAGCGTTCCCGGCTGATCCCGGGGCCGCGGGGCTCGCCCGCGACGGCGCTTAAAGCGCCCGGCCTCTGAGGCGCGACGCGCAAGGTGAAAATGGTGGGGCCCGCGTTCGCGCGGCACGCGCGGACCGATAGCCCGCGCGAGCGGGGCGGGGAGACGATTTTCTCCTTGCGCGGCGCGCCGGCCGGGCGGTCATGGCGACGGCGTGGGCGAGTTTTGCGGCGTTGGACGTGGTGGCGCGCTTAGGGGTTAGGTTCTCAGATCAAGCGGCAGCTTTTGAGCGAACAAGCCGTTCTGCGATTTTGACAATCCGGCTATCGATGGCCCTAATCGGTCGCTTGGGATGGCTGAAAGCAGCCCAATCTACTTCTCAATAAATTGCTGTTGCACAGAAAGTATTTACCGCTAAATAGATAGCGCCGCATTGGAGACGCTTATGGCCGTTATAGAGCAGCTTTACGCTGAGCCCAAACAGGAAGCGCCTGCGCGGAAACGCATCAGGCGGCTGAGCGCGCCGTTTGAGCTGGTCTTTGCAGTGCTCGCAGCATTGGTGGCTGCAGTCTATGTCGCGACACTACTCGTCGGGCTCTTCTACAGCGGCGAACATTTCCGCCTCACCGATCAGGGCCCAACGCTTTATCTCGGCCAAGACACATTCGCGCCCGGGAGCATCGCCATTTCGGATGTCCCTCTTGCAGCGCGGCTTATTGGCTTCATCCCACTGACCATTATTCAAGGCGCGCTAGTCGGCGCGTTCTATTGTTTGCACCGTCTCTTCGCCGCTTACAGGCGCGGTCTTGTCTTCGATGAAGCGCCGGTGCGCTGGATGCGCCGCGCGGGGGCGCTGCTGATCGTGTTTGCGCTAGCGCCGGCCGCCTTTCAGCCGCTGGTTCGGGCGGCTGGTCTCATGGATCGCGCTTGGCTGCATGGCCACACGATAGCGGCGTTGCTTGTCGGCGGCGCGCTGTTCGTACTGGCGAGCGTAATCACGCTTGGGCGCGAGATCGAGGAAGAAGGCGAGGGATACATCTGATGGCGATTGTCGTGCGTCTCGATTTGGTGCTGGCGCACCGCAAGGTGCGCTCAAACGAACTCGCCCGCGCAGTCGGCATCACGCCGTCTAACCTGTCCTTGTTCAAGTCCGGCAAAGTCAAAGGCGTGAAGTTCGAAACCCTCGATGCGATCTGCGAGTATCTCGACTGCCAGCCGGGCGACATTCTGGAACGCGTACCAAACACGACCAAGAAGCGGGCGCGGCGCAGCGCCTAAAGTCCGACGTCAATCGCAAGGCAACACCGCGCGGCTGCCTGCCGCGCGAACGAAGGAGGCTGTCCAATGCATCGCCGATCGTTTCTCGCGCTCACAGGCGCAACCGCGCTCTGCGCCTGCGCCACCCGTCTGAACACGAC
>CAZXNY010000496.1:0-1880 GCA_964642205.1 uncultured Caulobacteraceae bacterium | reverse complement strand
CGCACTGCCCGGCTTGCAACTCAAGAAACGCGGTCTGCAGCGGATGCGGGCGATCGGGCGTCCCGACGCCCTCAATAGTCGTGATCTGCTTGCCAACAAGATTGCCGATCTCGAACTGGCAGGCGGCTTTATCTTCCCCGTCGATCAGCACGGCGCACGCGCCGCATTGCCCAGCCCCGCAGCCAAAGCGCGCGCCCATCAAGCCCAAGCGCCCACGCAGCACGTCGAGCAGGTTTTCCTCCGGCTGCGCATCGATGACGCGCGCGCCGCCATTTATGTTGAGCGTGACCGGCAAGCGCCTCTCCCTTTTCGTTCCTAGAGTAAACGTTTCCGCGTGCGGTTGGAAATCGCGCGCGGCGCGGGTAAGACGCGCGCCATGTCCGATACGCCCCCTGACCGCCTCTCCAACGACCCGAAGAACCCGCACCACGATGCGGCCGTGCTCGCGCGCGGCGTCGGCATCCGCTTCAACGGCGTCGAGAAAACCAACGTCGAGGAATATTGCGTCAGCGAAGGCTGGATCCGCGTCGCCGCCGGCGCCGCACGCGACCGGCGCGGCCAACCCATGACGATCAAGCTCAACGGAACCGTCGAGCCCTACTTCCAGGATATTTAGGGTTCGCTGACGCCGAAGGCGCGCAGACGATCCAGGTAGCGTTGCACGGCTTTGCGCGCTTCGATCGGCGCGCGTTGGGCGTCGGGCTGATCGAGCAGCATCGGCACGCGCACGCGGTCTTCCGCGTCGATCACGAGATAGCCCCGTTCGGCGAGTGCTTGCGTTTTGCGGCGCACGGTTTCGCGCGGCAGGCCGGTTTTATCGGCGATCATGCGGCGCGAGATGGCGCCGCGCAGCTCTTCCGGCGGATGCGCGGCGCGCATCACGGCGGGATCAAGCGCTGGATCGAGCACGAACGGGCGCATCGTCGCGTCGTTCACGCACAGCACGATCAGCAAGCTCTCGCAGTCGATGTCCTTGTAATAGGACTGCGCCGAATAGATCAGGTCGAGCAGCAACTCGACTGCAGCGAAAGTGAGCGGCCTAATCTCCGCTGGAATTTCGTTATCGCTCATGAACGCCCCTACGCGGTCAGTTCGCCCTCGCCCTCCAGCACGACGGGCCCGGTCATCAGAACACGATCGTCGCCAGCGCGCCAATCGATGTGCAGCGCGCCGCCATCGACCAGAACCTCAACGGAACGCCCGTTGCGCCCTTGGCGATGTCCAGCAACGACCGCCGCACACGCACCCGTGCCGCACGCTTTGGTCAACCCCGCGCCACGCTCCCAAACACGCAAACGAATCTCATTCGCGGCGCGGACCTCGGCGAATCCTACGTTCACGCCTTGCGGGAACAATTGATCTGTCTCAATGCGCGGCCCGATGGCGCGGACAGGGAGAGTCTCAACGCCATCGACGAAGAACACGACGTGGGGATTGCCCATGTTCACAGCGCCAGGACCGCTGAGTTCAGCAAGGCCAATGTCCATCGCGTAATCGAGCTTCACTGTATCCATAGACCTGGCGATCGGAATTTCTTCCCAGCGCAACAGCGGCGAGCCCATATCGACCTCGATCAATTCCGGCCCGCGCCGCGTTGCGTGCAACAGGCCAGCGTCCGTCTCGATGCGGCCGGTGTCCTTGCCGCTCTCCTCCATCAAGAGCCAACCGACGCAGCGCGTCGCGTTCCCGCACGCGCTCACGGCGCCGCCGTCCTGGTTCCAGATGCGCATGAACGCATCGCCACGAATCGAGCGCTCCAGCGCGATCACCTGATCGCACCCAACGCCGGTCTCGCGATCCGCGATCGCCTTGGCCTGGGCGGGCGTGAGCGGCAGCGCCCCGTGCGCGCGCGCATCGAGAATCACGAAATCGTTGCCGCA
>CAZXNY010000495.1:0-1883 GCA_964642205.1 uncultured Caulobacteraceae bacterium | reverse complement strand
TTCGGAAACGCGATCATCGCATCGCTCACCGCTTCACGCGCAGCTTCATCCAAGCGCACGGGCCGCAGCACCGGCGCTTCCTCTTCCGCACGCCCGAACCGCGCGGTCGATGACGCAAGCCCCGCCGCGCGCCCAATCGCCCGCTCCAAGCGCGGCGCAATCTGGCGCACCTTTGGATCATCGGATGACGCAAGCCGCTCGCTCACCAGCTGCGCCGTCGCCAGCATGTTGCGCAGATCGTGCGCGATGCGCGCCACCGCGCCGCCAAGCAGCGCAAGCCGCTCGCGCTGGCGCAAGTTCAAGCGGATTTGCTCAGCCATCTCCGCCGCAGCGCGCTCTGCGCGGCCGATCTCATCGGCGCGCGAAGAGCGGCGGAACGGGATCGACGCATCTTCTGGCCGGTCACGGAAACGCTCGATCGAGCGCGTCAGCCGCCGCATCGGCCGTACGAACGCAAAGCTCAGCACGTAAAACACAATCACGCCGGCGGTGACCGAGATCAGCGTCGAAAGCGCGATGGTCTGCAGCGCGAACCGCGCCATCGCGCGCTTCAGCGGCGCTTCGTTGAGCACGATCTCGACAAACTCCGCACTCTCATACCGCGGCCGCGCCAGCACGCGCAGCACGCGGCCCTTCGGCGCCAAGAACGATTCCACCGCCCATGCGAACGGCATCATCGGCGAGGCGGTCGTGTAATCGTACGTGCGGATGCGCAGATCGTCGCCGCCATTGAACGGCTGTTCCAGCAGTAGCTCCCGCTGCCCATCCCGCTTCAGCGCCACGCGTTTCACTTCCGCGCTATCCAACAGCTCCGCCTGCAAGGGCGCTGCGATGTCGTTCCCAGGCGCAGCCTCGAGCGCGAGCGCGGCGATCTGCGCCAGGTTGATCCGCTCCATCAGCCAATTCTGGTGAAAGCTCGTCAGCGCCGGTGCGAACACCAGCACTTCGCCGATCAGGATCACCGCCACCGTGAGCGCGAGCAGACGCCCCGCCAGCCCGCTCAGAAAGCGCGCCACGCGCGCCGGCGGCGAGAGCCGGGGCTGGTCCTCCTCGGCGGAGGCAGGGTCGATAGGCGCGCTCATCTCATCCCGCTCTATAAGAGGTAGGGAGCCCAAAGAGTTTACGCGACGCCCTTCGTCGCAAAGATGTAGAAGAGGTCCGTGGGTTGACCGGGGCGGCCCCCCGATGGTATCGGCCCCGCTCTTTTTAAGCGTGCATGACCAAAGAGGCCCCCCGTGGCGACGAAGCGGACGTTCCAACCCAGCAAGCTCGTGCGCAAGCGCCGGCACGGGTTCCGCGCGCGGATGGCGACGGCGGGTGGCCGCAAGGTGCTGGCGCGCCGCCGGGCCAAGGGCCGGGCGAAGCTCTCGGCCTAGTCACGGGCGTCTCCCGGCTGAAGCGCCGGGCGCAATTTCTCTACGTCCAAAAGGGTTTTAAGGCGCACCGCGCGACGGTGATCGTCGAAGCGCGTTTGCGTGCGGTAGCCAGCCCCAGCGCGGGCGCTGGGTTCACCGCCACCAAACGCATCGGCAATTCCGTCATCCGGAACCGCGCCCGGCGGCGTCTCAGGGAGGCGGCCCGTCAGCTCCTGCCCGGGCTGGCCGTCGCCGGGGCGGACTACGTTTTCGTCGCCCGCCCCGCCACCCCCGACGCCCCCTGGGCGGCCTTGCTTGACGATGTTCGAGCCGCGCTATTAAAGCTCCGCGCCGATTTGACGGCCCCGGCCGCTGCGCCGGCCGCGCCCTCCACGTCCCCCAAAGAAAGCGACTGACCCTTCCGATGCAGAACCGCGGCGGCCAAGGCCCAGGCGATACCCGCAATCTGATCATCGCGATGGCGCTATCGCTGGCGGTGCTGCTCGGGTTCGAGATGTTCGTGTCCGG
>CAZXNY010000494.1:0-1887 GCA_964642205.1 uncultured Caulobacteraceae bacterium | reverse complement strand
TCGCCGATCCGCTGTGGCGCATGCCGCTCTGGGCGCCTTACGAGGGCGACATGGAAAGCCCCATCGCCGATCTCAAAAATACCGGCGACGGGCCGATGGCGGGCTCTGTCTACGCTGCGCTCTTCCTCAAGAAGTTCGTCGCGGCCGATGCTTGGGCGCATTTCGACATCTACGCCTGGGCCCCGCGTGAAAAGCCGGCCCGCCCTGCCGGTGGCGAAGCCCAAGTCCTGCGCGCCAGCTGGCGCGTGCTTCGCCAACGCTATGGGACGCCCAAAGCTTAGCGCCAGGGCTAGTGCGCGCCCGGAACATTGCCCACAAGATGTTGCGTTTCCGGCCTTGGACGGCACGCCAGAATCGGCGGACCTTCTTTCGCATCGCCAACGAAGCCCGTGGAGCCGATGTGATGGAAATCACCACCGAGCAACGCCAAGCGCTCGATCTGTGGCGGCGCGTGACGGTTTCCGCCGTCCGTTCCGACGCGCCGGATCTGACCGCCCGGCAAACCGCCGTCCTGATGACGGTGCACCTGTCCCCCGGCCCGCACACGGTGCGGGGCCTCGCCTCTCAGCTCGCCGTCGGCAAGCCGGCGATCACCCGCGCGCTCGACACGCTGTCGCGCCTTGAATTGTTGCAGCGCCGGCGCGATCCGCAGGACGGCCGCAACGTGCTCGTCGAAAAGACGCCCAAGGGCGGCGATTTCCTCGCCGACTTCGGCTCGCGCATCACCGGCCTGCGCAGCCTCGAAACCGGCGGCGCACAGCTGACGATGTAGTCCGCGGCACGCGAGCGAAATGAAAAGGGCGGCCGTGCATCGCGCGGCCGCCCAATTCTTTTGTGATGAAAGCCGATCAGCCCGGCGTTGCGGGCGCGGCGGCGGGGGTCGCGCCTGCTTCAGCCGGTGTCGCGCCAGCTTCAGCGGGCGTAGCTTCCGCCGGCGGCGGCAGCGGGGCCGGCAGCGGCAATTGGTTCGGCGAGATCGAGCGCAGGAACGCGATCACCGCAACGCGATCTTCGGTGTTGCGGATGCCCGCGAACGCCATCTTGTTGCCGCGCACAGCTTGCGAGGGCGAGCGCAGATAATTGTTCAGCGTCTCATAGTTCCACTGCTGGCCGTATCCGGTCATCGCTTCGGAATACGCGTAGCCGGCATGCGTGCCGGCGGTGCTGCCAAACACGGCATGGAGGTTCGGGCCGGTGCCGTTGGCGCCGCCCTGATCGAAGGTGTGGCACGAGACGCAGACAGCGTGGACACGCTCACCGCGCGCCACCAATTCAGCGTAGCCAGCCGGATCGGCAAACAGCACGCCGAAATCCGGCGGAAGTTCGGGCGCGGCCGGGCCGCCGCCACCGCCGATCGTGAGATCCGCTTCCGGCAGGAAGCCCGCCTTCTCGGGATAGTGTGGGTGAAACACGGAGTCGGCCAACGTGCCGACGCCCATGACGCCCAGCACCGAAGCCAGCACCGCGCCGGCGATCGAATTGAACTTGAGATCGCTCATCAGCCGTCCCCGCGCGCTTATCGCGCCGATTCAGCGCCGCTTATGGCAAGCCGAATGCGCCGCGCCAAGATAAGGCTGGCGAAACCCGCGCCGGCTTGACGCCGCGCGGCGAACCGTCGCACGCCGTTTCTCCACAGATGCGCCGGTCTAAGAGGCTCCCATGAGCCGCCCGAAAGTCCTTGTCGTGATCCCCGCCCGCATGGCCGCCCAGCGCCTGCCGGGCAAGCCGCTGGCCGATATCGCCGGCAAGCCGATGATCGCCTGGATGGCCGAGATCGCGCGCGACGCGGGCGTCGGCCCCGGCGTCGTTGCGGCTGCTGAGGAAGAGATCGCGGCGGCCGCGCGCGCTGCGGGCGCTGAGGCGGTGCTGACCGATCCCGCGCTCCCC
>CAZXNY010000493.1:0-1894 GCA_964642205.1 uncultured Caulobacteraceae bacterium | reverse complement strand
CGACGCCGGCGAACACCGAGTAGCCGCCGTAGGACTTGGCGATGTTGTTGATCAGCTCTTGCATCGTGACCGTCTTGCCGACGCCCGCGCCGCCGAAGAGGCCGATCTTGCCGCCCTTCGTGTAGGGGCACAGCAGATCGATGACCTTGATGCCGGTGACGAGCACTTCGGCGGTGTTGGTTTGCTCGGCAAAGCTCGGCGCGTCTCGGTGGATCGGCGACATGTTCTCTTGGCTGATCGGGCCAGCTTCATCGATCGGCTCACCGACGACGTTCATGATCCGCCCAAGCGTCGCGGGGCCAACCGGCACGCGGATCGGCGCGCCCGTGTCGATCACTTCCTGACCGCGCACGAGGCCCTCAGTCGTGTCCATCGCGATGGCGCGCACGGTGTTTTCACCCAAGTGCTGCGCCACTTCGAGCACGAGCCGGAATTCCTTGCCGGTGCGCGCGTCGATGTTCTTCGTTTCCAGCGCGCTCAGAATGGCCGGCAGCGCGTTGTCGAACTCCACGTCGACGACGGCGCCGATGATCTGAACCAGACGACCCTTGTTTGCCATCTTCACTTCCTCGTTTGTCTCAAAGCGCTTCGGCGCCGGAGATGATCTCGATCAGCTCCTTGGTGATTTGCGCTTGGCGCGTGCGGTTCATTTGAATCGTCAACGCATTGATCAGATCGCCCGCATTGCGCGTGGCGTTGTCCATCGCCTGCATCTGCGCGGCGTAGAAACCGGCGCTGTTGTCCAGCAGCGCAGACAGAAGCTGAACGGAGATGTTCTGCGGCAGCAGAGCAGCCAGAATGGTCTCTTCGTCCGGCTCGTATTCGTAGATCGCGCCGTTGAAGCCCTTGGCGTCGGCGCCATCGACGCGCGCCGGGATCAATTGCAGTACCGTCGGCGTCTGCGTCACGACCGACTTGAAGTGGCTCGACAGCAGCGAGACGACATCGAACTCGCCGCTCTCGTAGAGCTCGCGAACCTTGTCCGCGATCGGCTTCACGAGCGCGATGGTCGGCGTCTTCGTGGTCGCTTCGTAGAACTCGAGGATGCGGTCGCCGTATTGGCGGCGCAGCTGATCGCGCGCCTTCCGGCCGATCACCAGCAGCTTCACGTCCTTGCCCGCTTCCGTCAGCTCGCGGATGCGCTCACGCGCGAGCCGCACGATGCCGGAATTGAAGCCGCCCGCGAGGCCGCGATCGGACGTCGCGACGATCAGCAAGTGCCGCTTGTCATCGCCCGTGCCCCGAAGCAGCAGTGGCGCGCCATCACCCGAAACCGCCGACGCGAGCGAGGCGATCACCTGCGCCATGCGGCGCGCATAAGGGCGCGCGCTTTCGGCCGCACTTTGCGCGCGGCGCAGCTTGGCGGCGGCCACCATCTGCATCGCCTTCGTGATCTTCTGCGTGGATTTCACGCTTCCGATCCGTGTGCGCATTTCCTTGACGGAGGCCATCGCCCGCTATCCCGCTTCCGCTATCGAACTTAGGCCGCGAACGATTTGGTGAACTCGTCGAGCGCGCTCTTCAGCGTGTCTTCGAGATCTTTCGAGAGCTCTTTCTTGGTCCGCACGCCTTCGAGGAATTGCGGGTACTTCGACTTCAGGAGCGCGAGCAGACCTTCTTGGAACGCACCGACCGAGCTGGTCGGGAACGCATCGAGATAACCGCGCGTGCCGGCGTAAATCACCGCCACCTGCTCTTCGACCGCGAACGGCTTGTACTGCGGCTGCTTCAGCAGCTCGGTGAGGCGTTCGCCGCGCGCGAGCATCTTTTGCGTGGCCGCGTCGAGGTCAGAACCGAACTTCGCGAACGCCGCCATTTCGCGGTACTGCGCGAGCTCCGACTTAATCGGGCCGGCGACCGTCTTCATCGCCTTGATCTGCGCCGACGATCCCAC
>CAZXNY010000492.1:0-1905 GCA_964642205.1 uncultured Caulobacteraceae bacterium | reverse complement strand
ATGATTTCCGACCCCAAGGCAAGCCAAATTATCCCGTTCGGGAAATATTGGCGACTAGGCGCCCGTCTGCCCGTCCATATTCCCGAGCGGGAAAGCTTGGCTGCGGCCGGGTTCGACCTGCCGTGTGAGAAGGGCCGCCACAAGCGCCTCTTGGCGCAAGTCGGTGCTGCTGGCGACACTGGCGGCGCAATGGCTGCGGTACCCGCACGCCCAGCTTTATGTCTTCGACAAGGGGCGCTCCGTACGCGCCGCGATTCTGGGCCTCGGCGGTGATTTCTTCGATCTTGGAGAAGACGGCGCGCTCGGACTGCAACCGCTGGCGCGCATCGACGTCGACGCCGAACGCGCCTGGGCGCTCGACTGGATCGGGGGCGTGTTGAGCGCAGCCAGCGTCCAGGTTTCGCCCGAGCGCAAGGCCGAGCTCTGGCGCACGCTCGACGTGCTGGCGGCGCGTCCGCGCGAGGACCGCACGCTGACTCTGTTTGCAGCCTTGGTGCAGGACCGGGAAGTACGCGCTGCGCTTGAACCCTTCACCCATGCCGGCCCTTATGGCCGTCTGCTCGATCTTGAGCGTTCATCTTTGGGCTATGGCGCCATCCAGGCCTTTGAGATGGACGATCTGATGAAGCGGCCGGAGGCCGCCTCCGCCGTACTCGCAGTGCTGTTTCATGCGCTTGAAGGCCGGTTCGATGGACGCCCCACGATGCTGGTGCTCGACGAGGCCTGGCTCTTTCTTAAGGACGCCTATTTCGCGCAGCAGATTCAGGACTGGTTGAAGACCCTGCGCAAACGCAATGTCGCCGTCGTCTTCGCCAGTCAGGAACTCGCCGATGTCGAAGCGAGCCCGATTGCGTCGACGATCATCGAAGCCTGCGCCACGCGCATCTTCCTTCCCAATGATCGCGCGCGCGAGCCGCGGTCGCGCAGCTTCTATGAAGCGCTTGGCCTCAATGAGCGTCAGATCGCCCTGATCGCGGCCGCAACGCCCAAGCGCGATTATTATGTCGTCTCGCGCGAAGGCTGCCGCCTGTTTGAACTGGGCCTTGGCCCGGCGGCGCTCGCTTTCGTGGCCGCCTCCCGGCCTGAAGATCAGGCACAGATTGACCGCATCATCGCCGCGCGCGGCGAAGAGAGTTTCGCCGCCGCCTGGCTCGATGCGCGCAGTCTCACCGACGCCGCTGACGCCGTGCGGCGCTTCGAACGTGCGGCCGCATCGATCGCGCCGCCATCGCATCGGTCCGATCTGGTCGCTGCACAATAGGAGAGCTCCCAATGCGAAGACTACATCAATGGCTTGCGGGTGCAGCGCTCAGCGCGCTGCTTGTGGGCGCGCCGGCGCGCGCCGAGATCGTCTATGATCCCACCAATCACGCGCAGAACGTGCTGCAGGCTGCCCGCGCGCTCGAACAGATCCACAATCAGATCCAGGAGATCGAACAGCAGGCGCGGATGTTGGCGCGCAACCCGCTGCAATTGTCGCCGGAGCTGTCAGCCTCGATCGGCCAGGCGCGCGATCTCTTCCAGTCCGCGCAGGGGATCGCCTTCGATGTCCAGCGCATCGGCGAGGACATTCGCACGCTCTATCCCGAAACCTGGGCCGATTTCGATCTCGACGATGTTCTCGCGCAATCGGATCGATGGATCGCGGAGGATCGCCGCGCGATCGAGCGCGCTTTGCGCGCGGAAGCCAGCGCCGTACGAGCGGTTGAACAGAGCCAGAGGCGCATCGATCAGGCGCTGAGCGCCTCGGCGGGCGCTGAGGGGCAAACCAGCGCCGTGCAGGCCAGCAATCAACTGCTCGGCATTCAGGCCGCGCAATTGGCGCAGATACAGGCTTTGCTGGCGGCGCAGAGCCGGGCCCTTACGACCGAGCGCCTGGAACGCGCCGCGCGCGAGGAGCGCGCA
>CAZXNY010000491.1:0-1910 GCA_964642205.1 uncultured Caulobacteraceae bacterium | reverse complement strand
ATGCGGGGGCGCCGACGTTCGTGCAGAACGGCCTCGTCGGCGCTGTCGTCGCGTAGCTAGTCCGCGAGCAGGCGGTCGACCAGCGCCTGATCCTGGTCAAACACCCAACATTCCCGCAGCCGGCCGTCCTCGATGCGATAGAGGAGGGTGCGCTCCAACTCGTGCGTTTCATCGAAACGCGCGAAGCGTTCGCGCACGACCACGCAGGCGCGCTCCGGCCCGGCCATGACATCGATCACCGCGAGCAGTTTGCGCTGCACGCGCTGCGAAATCGCGCCGAGCACCTTGAGCGCCGCGGGCTTGCCCGAATGAACGCCCGAGAACGGATTTGCGCCGCCGTAAAGGAGCACGATGTCGTCATGGTAGCTCGCCGCGACGGTCGCGAGATCGCCGGCGAGCCACGCATCGGCATAGCGCCTTACAACGGCGTGGTTGGCGGCGGCGCGCGGATCCAATGTCATGGCGCGAACACTAGCGTGCGGTGCGCACGCTGCCCATGACCTCCGAGGTAATCGTCCCGCAGCTAGGCGGCGGCGGTCTTCGTGAGCTCGACGAACACGTCTTCAAGGTCCGGCTCTTCGATCGAGAGGTCCTTGATGGTCACGCCGGCGCGGCGCACGCGGTCGAGCAGTTCTTCCACCGTGTGCTCGCTGGTGCGGTACGTCATCGCGAGCGCGCCATCGGCGCGCAGCGTGGCCGACACATCTTCCAAGCCCGCGGGCGCGCTCGCCAGCTCGTCCACCGGCTTCACCAGCAGCGTCTTGCGATCGAGGCGGCCAACCAGGTCGCGCGTCTTCTCGAGCGCGATGACTTGGCCGTGGTTGATGATCGCGATCGTGTCGCACAAAGCCTCGGCTTCCTCGAGGTAGTGCGTGGTGAGCACGATCGTTACGCCCTTCTCGTGCAGTTCCTTCACGTACTCCCACAATTGGCGTCGCAGCTCGACGTCCACGCCCGCGGTCGGTTCGTCGAGCACCAGAACGGGTGGCGTGTGCACCATCGCTTTCGCGACCAGCAGCCGCCGCTTCATGCCGCCAGACAAGGTCCGCGCATACGCATCGCGCTTGTCCCAAAGACCGACAGCTTTGAGGATTTCCTCGGTCTTCCGCTCGGCCTTCGGCACGCCGTAGAAGCCGGCCTGAATTTCCAGGCTCTCGGCCGGCGCGAAGAACGGGTCCATGTTCAGTTCTTGCGGCACGATGCCGATCGCGCCGCGCGCGTTGCGCGGCTCGGCGTCGATGTCGTGGCCCCAAATTTTCGCCGTTCCGCCGGACTTCACGACGAGGCCGCCAAGGATGTTGATGAAGGTCGATTTGCCCGCGCCGTTGGGGCCCAGCAGGCCGAAGAACGAGCCGCGCGGGATCGCCAGGTCGATGCCTTTCAAGGCATGCTTGGGCGGCTCTTTGTTTTGCCCGCGATAGGTCTTGTCGAGGCCCTTGGCCTCGATGGCGTAGTCCGGCAGGGCAGGCATGGGGCGGTCTTCTTGATGCGTGAAGCGATGCGCTCTAGGTACGGGCGCCCGCTGGCCGGTTCAACCGCGCGTTCGGAGAGGACATTTGAGCAAGCCTGACCACGTGCAGCCCGGCGACGCCGATGCGCTCCCCGCGCCGGAGACGATCACCGTGACCTCCCGCCGCGTGAAATGCGATGGCGGCGGCGGCGCGCTCGGGCACCCTGTCGTGTTCTACGACATGGGCGAGGACGATTTCGTCGAGTGCCTCTATTGCGACCGGCGCTTCACGCTCGATCCGGCAGCCGCCAAGCACGGCCACTAACCCGCTACGGCGTCGTAGCCAGCCGCCGTCAGCGCAATTAGACACCAGCCGTGGCCGAACGGGTCGGCCACGCCCGCAATGCGCCCCCAATCGTAGCTCGCCGCCGGCCGCTCCAGCGCCGCGCCCGCCGCGACA
>CAZXNY010000490.1:0-1920 GCA_964642205.1 uncultured Caulobacteraceae bacterium | reverse complement strand
CCGACCGGATGTACGAGTTTCTTGATCGTCTCGTCACGATTGCGCTGCCGCGCGTGAAGGACTTCCGCGGTCTTAACGGGAAGTCCTTCGACGGCCGCGGCAACTACGCGATGGGTCTTAAGGAGCACATCGTGTTCCCCGAGATCAATTACGATCAGATCGACCAAATCTGGGGCATGGACATCATCGTCTGCACGACCGCGGGCACAAACGATGAAGCCAAGGCCCTGCTGAAAGAATTCGATTTCCCGTTCCGGAACTGATCGGCGGCGAAAGCTGCGGTCCACCCCGGAACGTTTGTGGAGAGTATGATGGCGAAGACTGGGTCCATCGAACGGAATGAAAAGCGTAAGCGCCTCGCGAAGCAGTTCGCGGGCCGTCGTGCGCGCCTGAAGGCGATTGCGCTGGATGAATCGAAGCCGCTCGAAGAGCGCTTCGCCGCGCGCCTCAAGCTCGCCGAACTGCCGCGCAATTCGTCGCCGACGCGCTATCGCAACCGTTGCGAAATGACGGGCCGTCCGCGTGCGTTCTACCGCAAGCTCCGGGTCAGCCGGATTGCGCTGCGTGAACTCGCGTCGAACGGCCAAGCGCCGGGCGTCGTGAAGTCGAGCTGGTAAGGAGGGTCACGCATGCAATTGAACGACCCCCTCGGCGATATGCTGACGCGGATCCGCAACGCGCAAATGCGCGGGCGCTCCACCGTGCTTTCGCCGGCCTCCAAGCTTCGTGCCCGCGTGCTCGAAGTGCTGATCGAAGAAGGCTACGTGCGCGCGTTCGCCGAAGTCGAGAAGGACGGCCACAAGCAGCTTGAGATTCAGCTCAAGTATGCCGAAGGCGCTCCGGTGATTTCCGACATCACGCGCGTTTCGAAGCCTGGCCGCCGCGTTTATTCGTCGGTGAAGGATCTTGGCCTTGTTCGCAACGGCCTTGGCATCTCGATCCTGTCGACGCCGAAGGGCGTGATGAGCGACGCGGCTGCGCGCGCTCAGAACGTCGGCGGCGAAGTCCTCTGCGAGGTCTACTAAGATGAGCCGCGTCGGCAAAAAACCGATCCCGACCCCGTCCGGCGTGACGGTGCAGGTGTCGGGGCTGACTGTGAACGTGAAGGGCCCCAAGGGCGCCCTCTCGTTCCGCGCGCCCGACGAAGTCGAGGTCAAGCAGCAAGGCAGCGAGCTGCTCGTTTCGCCGCGCCGTGACGGCGATCAGCGCTCGCGCGCGATGTGGGGCATGGTGCGCGCCATCATCGCCAACAACGTGAAGGGCGTGACGGACGGGTTCGAGAAAACACTCGAACTTACCGGCGTCGGCTATCGCGCCGCGATGCAGGGCAAGAACCTGCAGATGCAGCTCGGCTACAGCCACGACATCATCTACACGCCGCCGGAAGGCGTCACGATCGCCGTCGCCAAGCCGACCGAGATCAAAGTGAGCGGGATCGACGCGCAAGCCGTTGGCCAAGCCGCCGCTGAGATCCGCTCGTATCGCCCGCCAGAACCCTACAAAGGCAAAGGCGTGCGGCTGCAGGGCGAGTACGTCCGCCGCAAAGAAGGCAAGAAGAAATAACCATGAAGCCGGTTCTTTCCTCCAACCAGAAGCGCGCGATGCGCAACCGCACGCGCCTTCGCAAAGTCGCTGGCGATCGCCCGCGCTTGTCGGTGACGCGCTCGTCCAAGCACATCTCCGTGCAGCTGATCGACGATCTGAACAGCCGCACACTCGCCGCTGCTTCGACGCAGGAAAAGGATTTCCGCGCGTCGAAGAAGACGGGCGCCGATCAAGCGGCCGCCGCAGCGGTCGGCAAACTGATCGCGCAGCGTGCGAAGGCCGCTGGCGTCACCTCCGTCGTGTTCGATCGCGGCGGCTATCTGTTTCACGGCCGGGTGAAAGCCCTCGCCGATGCCGCCCGTGAGGGCGGACTTG
>CAZXNY010000489.1:0-1929 GCA_964642205.1 uncultured Caulobacteraceae bacterium | reverse complement strand
AGCGGCTGCCAATCGCGACTGGCGCGTGTTCGGGCAACCGCATCCCGACACGTTCTCGATGGAGCGCGATGCGAACGCCTATCTCACGTTCGGCGGGCCGCGCAACGCGAGCGCGCCGCATCCTGGCGGCGACAAGGACGCGGCACCGGATCGGACGGCGCTGCATCATTGTTGGGGTGAGCATATCGGCCTGCTCTTGGTGCGCGAGATGCTGACAGCGTGCACGCAGTTGAAGCTCATGCGGCGCGCTGCGGGACCGAAGGGCGAGACGTCGCTGATGCTCGGTCTGCCCTATAGTTTGCACGTGCGTTTTTCGCCGACGTAGATCAGAGCAGCGCCCGACACTCGGCGGCGAGCGGATCGAGACCGTGACGCTCGGCTAGGTCGAGCGCGACCTTGATCTCTTCGCGTGCGGCTTCATTCTTGCCTAGGCGCGCGAGACTGCGGCCGCAGGCTAAGCGGGTCTGCGCGATGTGGATCGGTTCTTTGCTCTCTTCGGCGATCGTCAAGGCGGCCGATGCCGAAGCGAGCGCACCATCTGGGTCGCCGCCCGCGAGTTGCGCATCGGCGAGGCCAAGCCGGATGTAGACCCATGTGTAGCGGCCGCCATGACGAACGAGTCCTGTGTCGATCGAATGCGCCGCGATCTTGCGCGCCCGCTCAGGTTCGCCTGTTGCAGCCAGCGCCATCGCCAACCATCCCGAGACGCACGGTTCCATGGCGAATGACTGGAGTGCGTGGCAGTTTTCGCGCGCGCGTTCGAGAGGCGCAATCGCCTCGCGCGCGCGACCTGAGCGCAGCCCGAGGAGCCCACGCGCCGCGTCGACCAGGACACGCGAGTATGGCTGGTCGTTGGCACGCAACACATCTTCGGCGCGATCGAGGTGCGCTCTTGCTTCCTCGAAGCGGCCGCGCTCGATCAGGAACCACGCAAGGAAGGCGCGCGAGCGTACGCTCGGGATGATCATGCGGCCCAAAGTCGAGGCTTCGTGTTTGCCCTCGAGCGTCTCCACGATTTCCGTGTGAAGCGCGATCGCACGATCTAGGTTGCCGCGCGCGTGTTCGATGTTGGCCAAGTGCGGCTGCGCGAGAGCCCTGAGCGGCAAGCTCTCCAGATCAAGCGCGATTGCCAGTGCGGCTTCCGCGTGGCGAAACCCTTCGTCGTGCTGGGCCTGCATCCAGCACAACAGCGCGAGATGAGAGCGGGCTAAGGCTTCGTTCGCGCGGCCGTCCGCGCCGCTTGAGTTCTCAATAACGAATTGCAGGGCGGTGCGATACTCGCCGACGTCACCTGACTGCTGCAGCGCGTCGATGCTGGCCACCGTGACGTCGACGAGCGGCGGGATGAGTGCCGTCGGTGCTTGCGGCCTCATGCGGATGGCGCGTGCGTAAAGAGCACGAACGGTCTTCAGCGCCGAACTGCGAACCGCGAGCCGAACGGCTTGCAGAATGAACGCGAGCGCGTCGGCATGATCGCCCGCCATCTCGGCGTGCAGCGCCAGGCGTTCGAGAATCCCGGGCGTGTGCGGGTGCGGCGCCAACACCTCACGCGCCCTGCGGTGAAGCTCTTGGCGGCGGCGACGGGTCAGGAGTTCGTCAGCCGCAGCGCGGAAGAGATCGTGGCTGAAGCGAACGCCCGTCGCGTCGGCCACGATCAGGTCCTGACCTGCGAGCTCGGTGAGCGCGTGATCGAGCGATGCGTCCTCCACGCCGCTCGCGGCGGCAAGCATCCGCTTGTCGAAGTTCGCGCGCAGGTTTGCGGCCGTTTCCATGGCCGACTTCGCCCCGTCGCTCACGCGACTCATGCGCGTCTGCACGAGGCTCGTGATGTTTGCCGGCGCGGCGTCGCCTCTGCGGCCCCGGCGCAATTCACGGATCAGTGCTTGCAGAAACAGAGTATTGCCGGCGGCGTTCTTGACCGCTTGCGCC
>CAZXNY010000488.1:0-1930 GCA_964642205.1 uncultured Caulobacteraceae bacterium | reverse complement strand
GATCGTCACCGGCGCGGGCGAGCGCGCGTTCTCGGCCGGCAATGACCTCAAACACCAGGCCTCTGGCGGCGAGATGCGTTCGCCTCCGAGCGGGTTCGCCGGCCTCACCTCCCGTTTCGATCTCAACAAGCCGCTGATCGCTGCGGTGAACGGCGTCGCCATGGGCGGCGGTTTCGAGATTGCGCTCGCGTGCGACATTATCATTGCGTCCGACAACGCGATCTTCGCGCTGCCCGAACCGCGCGTTGGGCTCGCCGCGCTTGCGGGCGGGCTTCATCGTTTGCCGCGCCAGATCGGCACCAAACAAGCGATGGGCATGATCCTCACCGGCCGGCGCGTCAGCGCGGCCGAAGGCAAGGAGCTTGGCTTCGTCAACGAAGTGACGACGCAAGCCGAGCTCATGGCCACCGCGAAAAAATGGGCCGGCCTCATCTGCGAATGTTCGCCGATGTCCGTGCGCGCTTCGAAGGAAGCGATCCAAAAGGGCTTGGAAGAACCGACGCTCGCCGCCGCGATCACCGGCCAAAACAAATATCCGGCCGTCGCCGCCCTCTTCCGCTCCGAAGATTTCCGCGAAGGTCCGCTCGCGTTCGCGCAGAAGCGCCCGCCGAAATGGACCGGTAAGTAGCTTAGGCCGCGATCGCTTCCGGCGCGTGCGCTTCGCGCCGCGCCGGAACGCGCAGCGTGAATGTCGAGCCCGCGCCGAGCGCGCTTTTCACGCTGATCGTCCCGCCCATCAGCCGCGCCAACCGCGCCGCGAGCGCAAGACCCAACCCCGCGCCATCATGCGCCCGCGTCATCGAGCCATCGGCTTGCGTGAATGGTTCGAACAAGCGCGCCTGATGGTCCGCGGCGATCCCGCAGCCGGTGTCTGAAACCTCGAACGCGTAGAGCGCGCCGGCGCCCTCGCCTTCGCGCCACACCGTGAGCTTGATGTCGCCGCCGCGCGTGAACTTCGCGGCGTTGCCGAGCAGCACGCCGAGGCACTGGCCGATCTTGGCGCTATCGCCGACGCCTTCGCCTAGATTGTCAGCCAAATGGAGCGACAACGCATCGCCGGCCGCCTTCGCCGCCGCCGTGGCCGACGCCGCCGCTTCGCGCGCGACCGCAGCCGGGTCATACGCGACGGCCGCAACCGCGGCTTCGCCGGACTCGAGTTTTGAGTATTCCAGAACGTCGGTGATGAGCCGGAGCAAGCCCTGGGAGGCGTTGAGCACCCTGCCGTGATCGGCGACATCGCCTTCGCGCTGCGCCTCCTCGGCCTCCTCCATCATGATTTCGGTGTAGCCAATGATGGCGTTGAGCGGCGTGCGCAGTTCGTGGCTCATCGCGCCAAGGAACGCCGTTTTCGCCGCGCTCGCCGCTTCCGCTTCGTCGCGGGCCTTCAGCGTCGCGGCCAATTCGTCGCGCGCGCGCTGTAGATCGATGCGCTGGCTGATGAAGTAATAGCAAGAAGGCACAGAGACGAGCACGCTGATCGTCAGCGTCGTCACGGGCGTGAAGACGCCCATTCCAAAAATGTCGTTGACGATCCAATCCAGAGCGAGCGCTACGCAAACGAGGATCGACGAAATCGTCGCTGTCTTGGTGATCTTCTCGCGCCGCATCGCCCGGCCTCCGCTGCGCCCCAACGTGCGCCGCGCCGGCTAACAAAGCGTTTCTAGCTGTTAACCCGCACGCGCAAGCGCGGCGCGCACCAAGGGCAGGCGGTCGTTCCCGAAGAACATATCGGTCTCGCCAACAAACATTGTGGGCGAACCAAAGCCGCCGCGCCGCATCACCTCATCTGTATTTGCGCGTAATTTGTCTTTAATTTCGGCGCGCCCAATCGCCGCAAACAAAGCAGCGCTCTCGACTCCGCTGCGCGCGCAAACCTCGGTGACAACTTCATCCTGCGAAAGATCGCGATCTTCGCCCCAGTAAATTTCGA
>CAZXNY010000487.1:0-1935 GCA_964642205.1 uncultured Caulobacteraceae bacterium | reverse complement strand
CGAGCGCTTCTTGGCACATGTGCGTGTCGGCGACGCCGTAGAAGTTCGCCATCACTTCGACGACAGCGCGCTCCACACCGGCGCGGACGGCGAGTTGCACAGGCTCGAGAGCCCGTTCGCCGGCGCTGATGTCGAGAAGCGTGTCATCGAAGAACGAGAAGAGGCCCGCACGGACTTCGCGGCCGATGATCTGCTTTTGGTAAGAGATCACGTCCACGACTTCGAGGGTGCGCGTGTCGATGACGCGGAAGTCGAGGCCGATGTTCATGACGTAGAGGCGGCCGCCCAAGCTGCCCCGATCGTCACGAGAGTTCGTGCCGCCGACATACGCATCCACACCTTGCGAGCGGATGTTGTAGTTCAGTTCGGTGATGCCGCCCACGAAGGTGAAATCCGAACCAGGGATTGAACCGGCGTAGATGCGGCGCACGTTTTCATCGGGACCCGTGCCGCGCATGCCGTCTTGCCCAATGAGACGGTTGTTCGCGTAACGGAGTTCGAGTTCCGTGACCGAGGTGTCGAAGCGCTCGACGAGGCGCGCGCCCGATTTTGCGAACGCGCTGATCGCCATGAGCGATGCGCCTTGCGTGATGCGGCGGCCGCCATCTTCGTTGACGGTGCCGGTGTAATCGATGATGCGGCCAACGGCGATGCGCGGCGCGGCGAGGTTCCGGGACTGCGCGTAGCTCGCGAGGCAGTTCAGCGCAGGCGTGTAAGCCGTCGGGTTCGCGGTGACGGGCGCATCGCCGATCGGCGTTGCGTACATGCCGTCGCTGCCGGCGTGAGGGGTGACGCAGCCGCCGAGACCGGCCGTCGCCGCCAGCACCGCTGCAGTGCCGAGAAGGGCGCGCAGGTTCATTGGTCTTCTCCGTTGATGACGGCGCTGACGTTGCCGTTGTTGATCTGAGTTGAATCGATGATGACCGTGTTCCAGCTGCCCTGCGTGACCACGGTGAGTTGGTTGCCGATGGCGGAGCCCGAGAGGCTGTCGCCGGAGCCGCTGTCGCCCAGGCCGCCGTAGAGCGAGGTTTCGCTCATGATGCGGCCATCGACGACGAGGCGGTTGCCGTTCTCGTCGCGCGTCCCGACGGTGATCGGCGTGTCGAAGCCTTCGTAACCCATGCCAAAGCCGCGCTCGAACTCGCCGGCGCTCCACGCGGCTTGCGCAGCGGCGGGCGCTGCGGTGAGAAGCGGCGCGGCGAGCGCTGCAATGGCCAAAACGAGGCGCATAAAGTTAATCCCCAACCGGAATTCGTCTGGCGGGGGAGAAAGCAACGGATGTGCCAGTGCGTTTGCGCGAAGAACGCCCTTAACGGCGCGCTCTGGGCCGCCCATGTTTACGATTGAGGGCCCCTTAGTGCCGATTTGGCGCGTGTTAACGACGTGTGGGTGAGGTTTTCGACCGATGGAGCGCCGCATTCCGCCCGCAACGCTTTGGCTGGCCATCTCATTCGTGGCGGCGCATGTCGCGTTTCAGTTCGCTTCGAACGATCTGAAGGATTGGATTTACTATAACTTCGGCCTCTTCCCGGTGCGCTATGGCGGCGGGCAGGACGGCTTCACGCATTGGTACGAGGCGCTCGGGCCGCTCTTTGGGCATGTGTTTCTGCACGGCGGCTGGCTGCATCTCCTGATGAACACGATCGTGTTCGTGCAGGGCGGCCCGATGGTGGAGCAGCGCTTAGGCGCGTTAAGATTCGTTGCGCTGTTCTTCATTTCCGCGGCGGCGGGGGCGGCGCTCTACATCGTGCTCAACGAAGGATCGGTGACGCCGGCGGTGGGCGCATCGGGCGCGGTGTGCGGCGTGTTCGGCGCGTATTTCTTGTCGGTGGGGCGCGATTGGCGCCAAGCGCTGCGCATTCCGGAAGTGCGCAACGGGATGGTTGTGTTTCTGGTGGTCAATGTCGGGCTCGCGGCCGTCGCGCGCATGACGGG
>CAZXNY010000486.1:0-1949 GCA_964642205.1 uncultured Caulobacteraceae bacterium | reverse complement strand
GTCAGCGTGAAGGCGGCGATGTCGATCGCGTTCGCCGTCGCGTGTTCGCTCATCGGCCCGCGCGCCTGGTGGTAGATGCGCCGGCACGCATAGGTGCCCATCTGCTCGATGCGCGCCACATCCGCGCCGAGATGCCGGAGCGCCGCTTCACGCACCGCGGTCTCCCACGGCTCGATCGCCGCTGCGAGCGGGCAGCTCGCTTCAACGGGCGACGAATAGGAAAACGAAGAGCGCGTCAGCGTCACCGCATTGGTGAACCCGCAGCGCCCACTTTGGCGGTCGGCGATCTCTTGCGTGATCAGCGTCGATTGCGCGAGCGCTGCGGTGCACGCCGCCGGATCGGTGCGCAGCCGCGCGAGCCGCACGCTCTCACCCATCGGCGTGAAGGGCGCAATCGGCGTCAAGAACGTGGGGCGTTCGGGAACGGTCCGCGGCGACGCGGCGAACGCTTCGTCCGGCGCGAGGCGGAACGCGAGCGCGAGCGCAACCACAACGCCAATCAGCGCAGCGAAAGCGACGTCGCCAAGGATGGTGCGGCGGCGGTTTCGCGCGTGGCTCGTTTTCATGCCGCGCGAGATAACGTCTGCTACAACGCACGCAATATCATCGCTGCGGTTCCAACTGCGCTTTACACGTGCGTTAGGGAACCGCCGCAAAGCCGCCGCAAAATCGCGGCGCGCTGGCCGCAAACCGGCAAAACCCGCGAAACGGCCTTACGCTGCGTGCGTGCCTGTGAGCGCATCACGCGCTTCGGCAACAATCTCAAAGCACCGGAGCCGCGCGGAATGATCGTACATCTGCGACGTCACCATCAATTCGTCGGCGCCCGTGCGCGCGATGAACTCCGCGATGCCGGCCCGCACGGTCGATGGCTTGCCGACAACAGCGCGCGAGAAGAAGCCTTGAATGAGCGCGCGATCCTCCGCCGTCAGCGTCTCTTCAAAACCGCGCTTTGGCGGCTGCACCGCGCGCGGCGCGCCACGGCGGAGATTGACCACCGCTTGCTGCAGCGACGTCGAGAGATAGCGCGCCTCCTCATCGGTATCGGCCGCCACCACGGTGAGCCCCAGCATCGCGTAAGGTTTGGCGTGCCGCTCCGAGGGGCGGAACTCGCGCCGGTAAATCGCGAGCGCCTCCATCATCTGCGCGGGCGCAAAGTGCGAGGCGAACGCGAACGGCAGACCGAGGATCGCCGCGAGCTGCGCGCCGAACAGGCTCGAACCCAAGATCCACACCGGTACGTCCAGCCCCGCGCCCGGCACCGCGCGCACGCGCTGGCCCGGTTCTGCCGGCTCGAAATACGCCATCAGCTCCATCACATCGCGCGGGAAATCGTTCACGTCATGCGTAAGCGTGCGCCTGAGCGCATGCGCGGTGATCTGATCGGTCCCCGGCGCCCGCCCGAGGCCGAGATCGATGCGCCCCGGAAAGAGCGAAGCGAGCGTGCCGAATTGCTCAGCAATCACCAGCGGCGCGTGGTTCGGCAGCATAATCCCGCCCGCGCCGACACGGATGCGCTCCGTGCCCGCCGCGACATGGCCGATCACCACCGCCGTCGCCGCGCTCGCAACGCCCGGCATGTTGTGATGCTCGGCCACCCAAAAGCGTGTGAATCCAAGCCGCTCGGCATGGCGGGCAAGGTCACGGGTGTTGTCGAGCGCCTGGCGGGCGTCGCCGCCCTCCACGATGGGCGAAAGATCGAGAACCGAAAACGGGATCATGAGGCTCATATAGTCGAACCGCCGCAAAGTCCGAGGGGGCGAGGTCCGGCCCGGCGCTTGATCGGGGGGCGCCGCTTCTCTAAACCCGAGGCCCGCTGGAGACGTGGCCGAGTGGCTTAAGGCGGCGCCTTGCTAAGGCGTTGTACTCGAACAGGGTACCCAGGGTTCGAATCCCTGCGTCTCCGCCAGCTCACCTTGATTAAGTCACTGGTGTAGAATGGTTTTCTA
>CAZXNY010000485.1:0-1963 GCA_964642205.1 uncultured Caulobacteraceae bacterium | reverse complement strand
CTCGACGAGTTCATCGAGCGCGAGATCAAGCCGATCGAGAACCGCGACGATAACATCAAGTATTTCGATCATCGCCGCGAATGGGCGCGCACCGATTGGGACGCAGGCGGCCTTCCGAAAAAAGAATGGGAAGAGCTGCTGGCCGAGGCCCGCGCCGTCGCCGACAAAGCTGGCCATTTGCGCTTCGCGTGGCCGAAGGAGTTCGGCGGCAAAGGCGGCTCTCAGCTGTGGATGGCCGTGATCCGCGAGCACCTCGCGGCCAAAGGGCTTGGCCTTCACAACGACCTGCAGAACGAACATTCGATCGTCGGCAACAACCCCTTCATTGTGATGTTCAAGGAATTTGCGACCGAAGAACAATATAAGCGCGATAGTGAGCGCTTGCTCGCCGGCAAAATGCGCACCGGGTTTGGGCTCACCGAACCGAACCACGGCTCGGACGCGACGTGGATGGAAACGCGCGCCGTTCCGCAGACGAAAGACGGCAAGAAGGGCTGGCTCATCAACGGCGAGAAGATGTGGACCACGGGCATGCACGTGGCGAACTACATCATGGTGTTCGCCCGGAGCGGCGGCAACGATGGCGACGCCAAGGGCATCACGTGCTTCATCGTGCCGGCCGATACGCCCGGCGTGAAGGTCGAGGAATACTATTGGACCTTCAATATGCCGACCGACCACCCGCGCGTGTCGCTGACGAACGTGTGGATCCCGGAGGATTCGTATTGGGGCGAGATCGGCAATGGCCTCGCGATCGGCCAAAGCTTCGTGCACCAGAACCGCATCCGGCAAGCGGCCTCATCCTTGGGCGCGGCCGTCTATTGCATCGAAGAGAGTGTGAGATACGCGCGCCAGCGCAAACCTTTCGGTAAAGCGCTCGCCGAAAACCAAGCCATTCAATGGCCGCTGATCGAGTTGGCCACGCAAGCCGAGGCGCTGCGGCTGCTCATTCGCAAGACGGCTTGGCAGATGGACAACATGCCTCACAAGCAGATCGAGCGCGAAATTTCCGACAAAGTCTCGATGTGCAATTACTGGGGCAATCGCCTGGTGTGTGAGGCGGCCGACCGCGCGATGCAGACGCATGGCGGCATCGGCTATTCGCGCCACAAGCCGTTCGAGCACATCTACCGCCACCACCGCCGCTATCGCATCACCGAAGGCTCGGAGGAGATTCAGATGCGCAAAGTCGGCGCGTATCTGTTCGGCTACCTCGGGCCGAAGCGGCGCGAGTTCAACGAGCTCTAATGCTCAGCGCAGACCGAACAAGCCGCGCCAGCCATTGCTGGTGAGAAGCGCAACGTCGAGCAAAGCAAGCGGCACGGAGACGCCCGGCGGGGCGGCCAGGAAAACTGGCCGCCAGTCCGGATCGAACTTGTCTTTGTAGGCCCGCAGGCCGCGAAAGCCGTAGACGCGCTCGCCTTCGGCATAGACGGCCGCGCCAATCTGCGTCGTCGCGGGCGCAAGGCGGCGCGCTTCGAGGCCAGACAGCGGCGCCATGCCGAGATCGAGCGTTTCGAAACCCTGCGTTTTCGCCCATTCGATCAGTTTGACGAACAGATAGTCCATCACGCCGCGCGGCGCGTCCGGCGCATGCCGCATCAGATCGATCGCGAGCGCTTTGCCCGCTTGCCAAAGGTTCGCGAACGCGACGGCGCGCCCGTTCTGCCGCACGAGCGCGATCGGCGTCTCACGCAGATAGACCGGATCGAACCGGCCCAGCGAGAACCCTTTCTCGCTGCCATGGTGCGCGCCCAGCCACGCATCCGAAATCGCGCGCAACTCATCGAGCGGCGCCGCGCCCGGTTCGCACATCTCAAACGTGCAGCCCTCGCGCTCGAACTTGTTGCGCGCGGTGCGTAGATTCTGCCGCGCGCGCCCCTCCAGCGTGAAGCGCTGAACATCGACGCACGCCGTCTCGCCGATCTTGCGTGCAACGAGCCCCATCTCCGCCGGGATCGCG
>CAZXNY010000484.1:0-1970 GCA_964642205.1 uncultured Caulobacteraceae bacterium | reverse complement strand
GCCTGCGCGCTGCCGCCCTATTCGCTCGACGGCAAGATCATTGCCGAAATCGAAACGCAAACGGCCAAGCTCGCGCGCGCGCTCGATGTGAAAGGGCTCCTCAACATCCAGTTCGCGGTGAAGGACGGCGAGATCTACGTGCTCGAAGCCAACCCGCGCGCTTCGCGGACTGCGCCGTTCGTCGCCAAGGCGATCAACCGCCCGATCGCGGCGGCGGCGGCGAAGGTGATGGCGGGGCAAACGATTGCGGCGCTCAAACTCGATCGCGGCGCGCGTAAACAGGTCGCCGTAAAGGAAGCTGTCTTCCCGTTCGCGCGGTTCCCTGGCGTCGACCCGATCCTTGGGCCGGAAATGCGCTCGACAGGCGAAGTCATGGGGCTCGATGAGAGCTTCGCGGCGGCTTTCGCGAAGAGCCAGATGGCGGCGGGCTCTGCGCTGCCGACGTCGGGGTGCGTTTTCATCTCGGTGAAGAATTCGGACAAAGACGCGATGGTGGCGCCGGCGCGCGATTTGATCGCGCTGGGCTTCCGCATCCTTGCAACCGAGGGCACGGCTTCCCATCTCGCCGCGGCGGGGCTCAAAATCGAGCGCATCAACAAAGTGGCCGAAGGCCGCCCGCACATCGTCGATGCGATGAAGAACGGCGAGGTGCAGCTCGTGTTCAACACGACCGAAGGCGCGCAATCTTATCGTGACTCGTATGCGATACGGCGCACGGCGCTTGCGCAGAATATCGCCTATTACACGACCGTCTCAGGCGCGCGCGCCTCGGTCCAGGCGATCGGCTATTTGAAAGCCGGCGAACTCGGCGTTCAGGCCCTTCAGGCCTCCGCTTGACGGATTCCAAAATCGGGGTTCATCCTATCCGTTCTGACCTTACGAAAGCCCATTTACACCATGGATAAAGTTCCGATGACGGCCGAGGGCTACGCCGCCCTTGAGTCAGAGTTGAAGCGTCTCAAAACCGAGGAGCGGCCGACTGTCATCGCCGCTATCGCCGAAGCGCGTTCGCATGGCGATCTTTCGGAGAACGCCGAATATCACGCGGCAAAAGAGCGTCAGAGCTTCATCGAGGGGCGCGTTCAAGAGCTGGAAGACAAGATCGCGCGCGCGCAAGTGATCGATCCCACGAAGCTTTCGGGCTCGTCCATCAAGTTCGGCGCGACCGTTCAAGTGCAGGACGAAGATTCCGGCGCCAAGGCGAAGTATAAAATCGTCGGTGAGGACGAAGCCGACGTGCGCGCGGGAAAAATCTCGATCTCTTCGCCCATCGCGCGTGCGCTGATCGGCAAGGAAGAAGGCGACGTCGTCGAGGTCATGGCGCCTGGCGGGCCGAAATCCTACGAAATCCTCAAGGTCAAATTCCAATAGCGCGGGCGGCGGGCGCCATTTGGCGCCCGCGTTATCGCCGCATTCATCGCTAGACTGCGGGCCGGAACGTCCGGACCCGAGGAATTGGTATGAGCCATGAACATGTGACGCGCCGCGTGCTGGCGCTCGGCGCCGCTGCCGCGGCGATCGCGCCGCTTGCGCATGCGCAGACGGACATCCGCCCGCCGGGGGAAGGCGAGTACACGCCGCACGCGCCGCTCGAGCCGCAGGCGCAAACCCATCCCACACCGCAAGCAGCGCCCGCGCCGCAAGCTGCGACACAGCCGCGCTATGAGGATACGTATTCCGAGAGCGAGATCGTGAACGCCGCCTCGCGCTTCTTCGGGCGCGGCGCCGAAGGCGTCGCCGGGATTGTCGCGCGCGTGTTCGAAGAACAGGGCCGCCCGGTTGGCTACATCGAAGGCTCCGAGGGCAGCGGCGCGATCGGCATTGGCCTCCGGTTCGGCAATGGCGATCTCACGTTCCAGCGCGTGCGCTTCCCGGAGAAAATCTACTGGCGCGGCCCGAGCATCGGCTTCGACACAGGCGGCAACGCGGCGCGCGTGTTCACGCTCGTCTATAATCTGCGCCGCACCGAC
>CAZXNY010000483.1:0-1971 GCA_964642205.1 uncultured Caulobacteraceae bacterium | reverse complement strand
GCGCGCTTGCGTGAGATAGCGCCCGCTCGGGTAGCGCGCGATGTAGTCTCGAATGCGTTCGCACGAATTGGCGCGCGCCCAGTTGAGCGAATCGGAATCCTGTGCGCGCGCTGGCGGCGCGGCGACCATCAGCGCCAACGCGAGCACCGCGAACAGCGATCGGATCATGGGCACTTCTCCCACGTGTCGATGCGGTCGTCGGCGAGGGTTTCTACGTGGAGCGTGTCGCCGGTGCGGCGGAAGCGATAGGCGCCGCCGCGCTCGGCTTCCGGTTCGACGATCAGCGTGCGCGCTTCGCCTGCGGCCGCTGCTTCGACGGCATGGCGATAGTTCGGCGTGCCTTCCATCGTGAACACGAGCGCGTCGCCATCGCGCGTCACGTGCGGCCCCTCTCCGCACGCCAGACCTTCCCACCGCCAGTCGCCGACAAGCACCGACGCGGCGAGATCGACTGGCGTCTGTGGCGCGCCGCGTAGTTGCGGCGCGAAGGCGAACCCGGCGGCTGCGAGAAGCGCAACGCCCGCTGCCGCGGCGCCGACAAGAAGCGTTCGTCCGCTACGCGGCCGTGACGCCGGTGCTTGCGGCGGCGGTTGGCCCATCTTGGCGGCGATCTCGGACAGCAGGCGATGAAACGCCGGATCGGTCGCATCCCCGCGCCACGCTTGGAGCTGGATCGCCTGAACGAGGTAGAGCCCCATCGGGAAATCGGTCGGCTTCAGCGGCTCGACCAACACCGGGATGAGGCGCCCCGCGTCGCGCGCGATCATCGCTTCGTGCCGGACATTCGGAGAGGCGACCGAGGCTTTGGACCAGAGCACGACGACCGTGCGCGCTTCACCCAGGCGCGCGCGTATCCAACTGTCCCAATCGGCGCCGGCCGGCGTTTCCTGATCCCAGAATACGGTGTGCCCGGCAGCGCTCAGCGCACGCTCAATCTGCATCGCCTTCGTGCGATCGGCGCTCGAGTAACTGAGGAATACGTCCGCCATCGCTCCCCGCCTAGCTTCCCCTTGCGGGAAGCTAGGCGAAAACCGGGGCGGCAGGAAGCGGCGTCACATGCGCGAGCGCGGCGCGCACCACATCCGGGCCCGCGCCTTTGCGCGCGGCGTTTTCCGAGAGATGACGCCGCCAGCGCCGCCCGCCCGGGCGGCCGTTGAACAGCCCGAGCATGTGCCGCGTCATCGCGTGCAGCGGCGTTCCGCGCGCGCACTGGGCTTCGATGTATGGGAGATACGCTTCTACGGCGGCTTCGGCGCTCGCGTTTGGCGCGGGCGCGTTGAAGAACGTTGGATCGGCGGTGAGGAGCGTTGCGGGCGTTTGGTAAGCTGCGCGGCCGAGCATGACGCCATCGAGGCCGGCGCCCTCTTCCTGTGCGTGCGCGATGTCCTTCAGGCCGCCGTTGAGAATGATCTCAAGGTCGGGACGCGCGTGTTTGAGTTCATGCACGAGCGGATAATCGAGCGGCGGAATTTCGCGGTTCTCTTTCGGCGACAATCCTTCGAGCCACGCTTTGCGCGCGTGCACGATAAACGCGCGGCAGCCCGCGGTGGCGAGCGTATCGACGAAGCCGAACAGCGCGTCGCGCGCCTCCTGGTCGTCGACGCCGATGCGGCACTTGATCGTTACGGGCGTATCGGGCGCTGCGTCCTGCATCGTGCGCCAGAGTTCCGCGACAAGCGCGGGCTCGCGCATCAGGCATGCGCCGAAGCGGCCTGCTTGCACGCGATCGGAGGGGCAGCCGACGTTGAGATTGATCTCGTCATAGCCTTCGGCCGCGCCGATCGCGGCAGCACGCGCGAGCTTGGCCGGCTCGCTGCCGCCGAGTTGGAGCGCAACCGGATGCTCGCGCGCCGCGTCGAACCCGATCAGGCGCGCGCGATCGCCGTGCAGGATCGCGTCGGCCGTCACCATCTCGGTGTAGAGGAGCGCCCGCGCCGTCAGCACGCGGTGGAACGCCCGGCAATGCCGGTC
>CAZXNY010000482.1:0-1985 GCA_964642205.1 uncultured Caulobacteraceae bacterium | reverse complement strand
CGTGAAGCGCACGCCGCTGGCGGCCTACCGCACGCAGCGCCGGGGCGGCAAAGGCAAGAGCGGCATGCAGACGAAGGACGAAGATTTCGTCACGCGTCTGTTCGTTGCCTCGACGCACACGCCGATCCTGTTCTTCTCGTCGGCCGGCATGGTCTACAAGATGAAAGTGTGGCGCTTGCCGGCGGGCGACCCGCGCACCAAGGGCCGCGCGCTCGTCAACATGCTCCCGCTCTCGCAAGATGAGCGCATCACCTCCGTGATGGCGCTGCCGGAGAACGAGCACGATTGGGAACGTCTCGACGTGATGTTCGCGACGCGCTCTGGCCAAGTGCGCCGCAACAAGCTGAGCGATTTCACGCAGGTGAACCGCTCCGGCAAAATCGCGATGAAGCCCGACGAGGGCGACGGCATCGTCGACGTGCAAATCTGCGACGAGAACGATGACGTTCTGCTCACGACGGCGAATGCGCAATGCATCCGCTTCCCGGTGACCGATGTGCGGGTCTTCAAAGGCCGCGACTCCACCGGCGTGCGCGGCATCGCCTTGCAGGAGACCGACACGCTCATTGGCATGGCGATCCTGAAGCACCTCGAAGTCACGCCCGAAGAGCGCGCGGCCTACTTCAAGTGGGATGCGTCGAACCGCGGCGGCGATGACAGCGGAGAGACCGCCGAGGCCGACGCTGAAGAACCGGTGGCGCAAGCGGCGGACGTGCCGTTCGAGCGGCTCACCTGGCTGAAGACGCAGGAGCAATTCGTCCTGACCGTCACGAGCGAGGGCCTGGGCAAGCGTGCGTCGTCTTACGAGTACCGGGTCACTGGGCGCGGCGGCAAAGGCCTGATCGCGCACAAGCTGACGGCTGGCTCACGCGTCGTCGGCTCGTTCCCGGTCCAGGAGGGCGAAGAGCTGCTCCTGGTGACCGACAAGGGCCAACTCATTCGCACCGGAATTGGCGATATCCGCATCGCCGGGCGCGCCACGCAGGGCGTCTGGATCCTGCGGACCAGCGAAGACGAGCATGTCGTCGCGGCCGAGCGCTTGGCTGAAGAGGCCGGCGGCGAGGATGGCGAAGGTCCAGAGAGCGCGGGCGGGGGTGAGGAATGACCACCCGGATCGGCATGTATAACGGGACGTTCGATCCCGTAACCCTCGGACATTTGGACATTATTGGCCGAGCCGCGCACTTGTTCGACAAGCTGATCGTGGCCGTTGCGATCAACAAAGACAAAGGCCCGCTCTTCACCCTGGAGGAACGGGTGGAGATGCTGGAGGCCGAGTGCGCGGCGCTCAAAGCGCCAGCTGTGATTGAAGTTCGTCCTTTCGACACATTGTCGATTAAGTTCGCCGCCAGCGTGGGCGCTAAGTGCATCGTGCGGGGCATCCGCTCGATGACGGACTTTGAGTACGAGTTTCAGCTGGTGGGTATGAACAAGCATCTCGATCCGCAGATCGAGACCGTATTTTTGATGGCCGATCCGACGCACCAAGCGGTGGCGTCGCGGCTCGTCAAAGAGATTGCGCGCCTAGAAGGGGATATCGCGCATTTCGTGCCGGCGGCAGTGGAACGACGTCTCAAGGCCAAACTCAGGGGGTCATGATGCGTCTTGCAGCGATAGCGGGCGGCCTGTTGGCCGCGCTTCTTCTGTGCGCGCCCGCATCCGCGCAGAACCAACCCGATCCGACGCGCTGGCGTCAGCTCGATCCGGACTACACGCTTTATATCGATACGGCCCGCGGTCGCATCGTCGTGGAAATGTATCCGGAAATCGCGCCGCGACATGTCGATCGCATTCGCACGCTTGCGCGCGCGCGCTTCTACGACGGCCTCGTGTTTCACCGCGTGATCGATCAGTTCATGGCGCAAACCGGCGATCCGCTCGGCACCGGCGAGGGCGCTTCGACGCTGCCGGATCTGCAGCAGGAATTCCTGTTCCGCCGCGGGCCTGACATGCCGTTCGTGGAAGCGGCGCTGCAGGGCTCGCAC
>CAZXNY010000481.1:0-1993 GCA_964642205.1 uncultured Caulobacteraceae bacterium | reverse complement strand
AAAGGGCGTGCGGCAAGTGGAGGTTGCGCTACGGCCCGAAGATCACAACATGCCGCGGCTGCCGTGGATCGATCCGGAGAATTTCAATCCGGGTTATCTGATGCGCGACATGCATCTGCTGCCCAAGCGCGGCGACAAGCCGGAATGGCAGCACACGCAGGATTACTGGGCTGAGAAAGACGCGTTCCCAGCGATCGATCTCGACGACCCGGTTTTTAAGTACAGCTAGCCGCCAAATCAGGACGGCAGCCCGTTCGCCAAGAAGTGCTCGGCGATCGCGCAATGCACCGCGACGCCGTGCGCCATAGCGGCTTCGTTGAGCATCATCTTGTTTGAGTGGCACGGGCATGCGGCGCGGAAGTCTTCCCCTTCCGGGCAGACGCCGATGAACATCATCGCGCCGGGGAATCGCTGCAGCACGTAGGAGAAATCCTCCGCACCCATCACTGGCGTGTTCTGCAAACGCCAGGCGCCTTGCCCAAGCTCGTTGCGGATCGCAACGCCCGCCATCGCAACGGCCGGCCCATCGTTCACGGTAACTGGAAAACCCGGCTCGATCCCAACATCAGCTTCGCACAGATGCGCGCGCGCCACGTTTTGCGCCACGCGCGCGAGCCCCTCATGCACGGCCTTGCGCGTCGATTCCGAAACAGCGCGGATCGTGCCGCGCATGCGGACGCTCTCGGCGATTACATTGTCTGTCGTGCCTGAATTGATCTGCGCCACGGTGAGGATCGCAGGATCGAACGCATCGATCCGGCGCGTCACGAACGCGTTGAGCGCAGTCACGATCTCGCACGCCACTGGCATTGGATCGACCGCGAGGTGCGGCATCGAGGCGTGCCCGCCCTTGCCTGTGACGACGATTTCGAACCGATCGGCCGACGCCATCATCGTGCCGGCCTTCGCGGAGACAACGCCGGGCGGCGCGTTCGGCGTGATGTGAAGAGCGAACGCCGCGTCCGGTGAAGGATCGTCGAGCAGCCCATCCTCCAGCATGAAGCGCGCGCCGTGGAAGCCCTCCTCGCCCGGCTGGAACATGAACATGATCCGCCCGGCGATCTGATCGCGGCGCGCGGACAGTATCTTCGCCGCGCTCACCAGCATCGAGGTGTGCGCGTCGTGACCGCAGGCGTGCATCGCGCCTTGGATCTTGGAGCGGAAGTCGAGCGCCGTATCTTCCGGCATCGGCAGCGCATCCATGTCCCCGCGTAGCAACACGGTTCGGCCAGGTTTTGCGCCTTCGAGGATCGCCACCATCCCAGTGCAGGAGCGCCCTTCCTTCAGCCGCAGCGGCAGCCCCGCCAGCGCGGCTTTCACTTTCGCCAGTGTCTTCGGCGTATCGAGCCCGATTTCCGGCTCTTCATGAATGGCGCGCCGCAGCGCAATGGTCTCGGGCTGCAGCGCTTCGGCCGCGGAGAACCAGGACGAAGAAGAGAGCGTATCGGGCATGGCGCACATCTAAAGCGAAGCGCCCCGCTGTTTCCAGCGGGGCGCGAGAGTTTTGGTTCTAGAGCAGATCGCCGCCGCAGGCGCCGGCCGTGGTGCCGGTGGCCTTGAACGCCTTGATGACGTTCCGGCCCGTCGTCCATTTGTGGACTTCGTCCGGCCCATCGACGAGGCGTTGGCTGCGGATGTGCGTGTACCAGGCCGCGAGCGGGGTATCGCGCGAATAGCCGAGCGCGCCGTGCAGCTGGATCGCGGTGTCGACGACCTTGTGGACCATATTCGCGAGGAAGACCTTCGCGATGCCATTCTCCTGGCGGATGTCCATCTTGTTCTCGGCTTTGTACGCGATGTGCATCAGCATCAGCCGCGCGATGTAAAGCTGGCTGGCGCATTCGGCGAGCATAAACTGAACCGCTTGTCGCTCATCGAGCTTGCGGCCGAACGTCGACCGCTTGGTGACGTGCTCGGTCGCCATATCGAGCGCGCGCTGCGCCATCGCCACGTTGTGCATGCCATGCCGCAAGCGCCCATATGCGAGACGGTG
>CAZXNY010000480.1:0-2009 GCA_964642205.1 uncultured Caulobacteraceae bacterium | reverse complement strand
GTTGTGCTTGCCACCCGCACGCACGCACTTCTGCACGCTCGCCGCGCGCGGCCAGGGGCTCTTTTCGGCGCCCGTGAAGCGGTTCTTGAACTGAACCATGCCTGCGTTGGTGAAGAGCAGCGTGGGGTCGTTCTGCGGGACGAGCGCGCTCGACGGGACGATGGCATGGTCCCGCTCCTCGAAGAAATCGAGGAATTGCTTACGAATTTCACTGACGGTCGCCATTTCGGCCGGCCTCTTCACATCGGGAACGCGGCCCCCAGCGGCCACGCAATTTGAGTCCCGTGATATAAAGAGCGCGGCCCTGTGCGCCAAGCGAAGGGCCCGGCGGTATGCGGCCGGCGCCCAGGGATTGATCTACAATTTGACGGTGATCGACCCGTCCTCGGCGAGCGGGAAACCTGGATTCCAGGCGATCTCCCAAAGGTGACCATCCGGATCGGCAAAATAGCCGCTGCGCCCTCCCCAAGGGGCGTCGGTCGCCGGCTTCAGAATCCGCGCGCCCGCGGCTTCGGCTTCCGCAAGGCAGGACTCGACGTCCTCCTTGGTCCGAACGTTGTGGGCGAGCGCGAAACCGCGGAAGCCTTCGCCTTGGGCTGAAACCTTCGCGTCCTTCGCCAGCGAGTCCCAAGCGAACAACCCGAATGCCAACGGCCCGAGCTGATAGAACGCAACGTCATCGACCGCGCCCGCCTCGGGCCAGCCGAGCGCACGATAAAACGCGCGCGACTTCGCGAGATCGCGGACGCCAAGTGTGACAAGGCTGATGCGTGGTTCGATCATAGCGGTCTCCTCCGCCCCGAAACGCAAAAGGCGGCGCATTGGGCGCCGCCTTTCTCATGCGAACAGAATACGCCGGCCAGCCAGAGCCGTACCAAGGGGTCGGGGCGGACGAACATCCGGCCGGCCGGCGTGAGCGCGTGCGGGTACACGCGCCAAACCGATTGCCTATTCGTCGGCCTCGTCGCCTTCCGGCGTCGTCTGCATCTCGTCAGCAAAGAGGCCGGACTTCTGACGCACCGCTTCTTCGACGGCGGCCGCGGTTTCCGGGTGCTCCTTCAAAAACCGGCGCGCGGCTTCCTTGCCTTGCCCGATCTTCTGGCCGCCATACGCGTACCAAGCGCCCGACTTGTCGACGACGCCGGCTTTCACGCCGAGTTCGATCAATTCGCCTGTCTTGGAGACGCCTTCGCCATAGATGATGTCGAACTGCACCTGCTTGAACGGCGGGGCGACCTTGTTCTTCACCACTTTGACGCGGGTTTCCGAGCCGATCACCTCATCGCGCTCTTTGATCGCGCCGGTGCGGCGGATGTCGAGGCGCACGGAGGCGTAGAACTTCAGCGCGTTGCCGCCCGTCGTCGTTTCCGGGTTGCCATACATCACGCCGATCTTCATGCGGATCTGGTTGATGAAGATGACGAGCGTGTTCGACTTGTTGATCGAGCCGGTGAGCTTGCGCAGCGCCTGGCTCATCAAGCGTGCTTGCAGACCGGGGAGCGAGTCTCCCATTTCGCCTTCGAGTTCGGCGCGCGGCGTCAGCGCAGCAACCGAGTCGACGACGAGCACATCGATCGCGCCGGAGCGCACGAGCGTGTCGGTGATTTCGAGCGCTTGCTCGCCATTGTCCGGCTGCGACACGAGAAGATCATCGAGATCGACGCCGAGCTTCTTGGCGTAGACCGTGTCGAGCGCGTGCTCGGCATCGACGAACGCGCACACGCCGCCGTTCTTCTGCGCTTCGGCGACGACATGAAGCGCAAGCGTCGTCTTGCCCGAGCTTTCCGGGCCGTAGATTTCGACGATGCGGCCGCGCGGCAGGCCGCCAATGCCAAGCGCGATATCGAGACCGAGCGAGCCCGTGGAGATCGCTTCGATCTCAACGGCGGGGGCGCCTTGGCCCATACGCATCACGGAGCCTTTGCCGAAGGCCCGCTCAATCTGCCCGAGGGCAGCCGTCAAAGCTTTCTGCTTATCGGTTTCCATATTTTCCACGAGCTTTAGGGCCG
>CAZXNY010000479.1:0-2018 GCA_964642205.1 uncultured Caulobacteraceae bacterium | reverse complement strand
GACCGACTTGCCGCGGCTGCGTCCGCTCGATGCGGCGTGGCGGCTGGGCCGCGCGGCGGTCGGGCTCGATCTGGCCGCGCGGCGCGTGACCTTGGACGACGGCGCGCAACTTTCGTTCGACGCGCTCGTCATCGCGACGGGCGCGGCCGCGCGCGCATGGCCGATCGCGCCGCAGCGGGAGGGGCTCTACACGCTGCGCACGCGGGAGGATGCGGCCGCGCTCAGCGCGCGACTGAAGACGCGACCGAAGAAAGTCGTCGTGATCGGCGCGGGATTCACAGGTTCTGAGGCCGCCTCCGCTTGCCGCGATCTCGGGCTCGATGTGGCCGTGATCGAGCAGGGGCGCGGGCCGATGGCGCATGCGCTGGGCGATGCGCTGGCGGATTATTTCGCGGCGCTGCAGCGGGCGAAGGGCGTCGATCTGCGCTGCGGCGTTTCGGTTTCAGAGATTGAAGGCGAAGAGCGCGTGCGCGGCGTGCGTTTGAGCGATGGCGCGTTCATCGCATCCGATTGCGTGATTGCGTGCCTCGGCGCGGAGCGGCGCACGGCCTGGCTTGCCGAAGCGGGCCTCGACGCCGTGCGCGGCGTGCGGTGCGATGGCGCGGGCCGCGTTTTCAGATCGGACGGCGCGCTGGCGGCGGGCGTGTTCGCTGTCGGCGATGTGGCGCGCTACGCGCACCCGATGGGCGATGGCGGCGAGAGCGTTTTCGAGCATTGGGAGAACGCGGTCTCGCAGGCGCGGGTCGTGGCGGACAATATCGCGCACGCGGATCGGGCGCCGCGTCTCATCGAGACGCTGCCGGCGTTCTGGTCGATGCAGTTCGGCGTCAGCATCAAGTCGATCGGGTTCCCGGCGCGCGCGGATTCATCGGCCGTGATTCAGGGCGCGGCAGCGCGGCGCCGTTTCGTGCGCGGGTTCGGCCTCAACGGGCGGCTGATCGGCGCCGTGGCCGTGAATCATGCGCAATGGACGCCTTTTTATGAGGAGCAGATCGCGGCGCGGGCGGCGTTCCCGCCGGACTGGCGCATCGTCGATCAACCAGCGGACAGTGCGGAGGCTTGAACATGGACGATGCGTCTTCCCGGCCAGCGGCGCCGACGCTGTTTCAGCAAGTGCTCTCCACGGAGAACCGGCACAATCCGTATCCGCTCTATGAAGCGCTGCGCGAAACGCCGGTGACGCGCGAGCCGGACGGCGCCTATGTCGTGAGCACGTACAAGGAAGTGTCCGCGCTCATCCGCGATCCGCGCATGAGCGCCGATCCGGACAATTCGCCGGCGCCGCGCGGCCCCGGCATCAGCTTCCTCAATCTCGATCCGCCCGAGCATGACCGCCTGCGGCGCATGACGATGCGCCATTTCGGGCCGCCGAACGATCCTGATCGCGTCGAGCGCATGCGCGGCGAGTTGGAAGCGATTGTGCGCACGCTGATCGACGCGGTGCGCCATCAACGCGAGATCGATGTCGTCTCGGCGATTTCCTATCCCTATCCGGTCACGGTGATCACGGAATTGCTCGGCGTGCCGCGCGCGGACGAACCGAAATTCCATGCCTGGGCCGAGGCGATCGTGCAGGCGCAGGACCGTCCGCCGGGCGTCGCCGGCGGGCTTTCCGAGAGCGCGCAGAAGGCGTTTGCCGAACTGGGCGGCTATCTCTTCGGCCTCATCGAGGAGCGGCGCGGCAGGCCGCGCGACGACATGCTGTCGCGCATGGTCAATGACGATGGCCCCGATGGCGCGATGAATGCGATGGAGCTGACGAAGACGTCGGTGCTGTTGCTGCTCGCCGGGCATGAAACGACGGTCAATCTGATCTCGAACGGGATGCTGACGCTGCTGCGCAAGCCCGACCTTATGGAAAGGCTGCGCGCGGCGCCCGATCTGGCCGTGCCGCTGGTGGAGGAAATGCTCCGCTACGAACCGCCGGTGCATTACACGTTCCGCGCCACGCTCTCGGATGTGCCGGTCGCGGGCGTAACGATTCCGCGCGGCTCCAACGTCGTGCTGCTGCTCGCATC
>CAZXNY010000478.1:0-2032 GCA_964642205.1 uncultured Caulobacteraceae bacterium | reverse complement strand
GAAGCAAGATCGCTCGCGTAATGCGCGCGGTCGCCGCGTGTCGCGATCGAGCCGGTGCGCTTCAGCGCTTGGGTCTGCACGTAGATGAGGGCGCCCGTGATCACGATGGAAAGCGCCATGACGATGACGCCCTCCTCGCCGTTCACAATCGGATGGGGCGCAGCGACGTGGCGCGCGGCTTCAAAGAGCACGAACGCGCACGAGGCCGCGACGAGCCCTGCCTGCACCAAACCGGCGAACGCCTCTGCCTTGCCGTGGCCAAAGCGGTGCTCCCGATCCGGCGGGGCGGCGGCGTATCGCACGGCAAAGAACGTGACGAGCGACGCCGCGAGGTCGAGCGCTGAATCCGCGAGCGAGGCGAGCAGGGCAACCGACTGCGACTGCCAATATGCCCACGCCTTGATCGCGATCAGCAACAGCGCCGCGCCGACCGACAAAGCGGCGACACGCGACGTGATGCGCGCGGCTTCAGCGGAGGCGACGGCGGGAGTCATGGTGCTTTTATAACGTGCGCCGCCGCCGCGTGCGCGCGCGATGTTCGCAACCGCGTCGCAACAGCTATTCCGCCGCGACCACCTCCGGCGGCGCGATCGGGTGTGCGAGGCGCGCAAGCATCTCTTTCGGCGCGATCTGCCAGAAGCCGCCGCGCGCGGTTTCCCAGTTCGCGCGCATTTCGGCGGCAAGCACAGATCCTGTCAGCTCGGCATGGCGCTGGATCAGCGTCTTGAGCACGCCTTCCCAATGCGCGCTCGCGAGGCGCCGCCAAACGATCGTTTCTGGGTTCGCCATTTGCGCGAAGCGCCCTTCCGGATCGAACACGAACGCCATGCCGCCCGTCATGCCCGCGCCGAAGTTTTCGCCGACCGGCCCGAGCACGACGGCCGTGCCGCCCGTCATGTACTCACAGCCATTCGCGCCGCAGCCTTCGATCACCGTGTCGGCGCCCGAATTGCGCACCGCGAACCGCTCGCCCGCGAGACCCGCCGCGAACAATGCGCCGCTCGTTGCGCCATAGAGACATGTGTTGCCGATGATCGCGTTGTAGCGCGCGCGCGCGGCGTTCTCCGGCGTTGGCCGCAACGCAATGCGCCCGCCCGAGAGCCCTTTGCCGACATAGTCGTTCGCATCGCCGACGACATCGAGCGCAATGCCCTTCACCAGAAATGCGCCCAGCGATTGGCCAGCCGAGCCGTTCATGCGCACCGAGAGCCGCGCTTCCGGCAGCGCATCCATGCCCCATTTGCGCACGATCGTGCTCGACGCGCGCGCGCCGATCGCGCGCTGCGTGTTCCGGACGGCGTAATCGAGCTGCAGCTTCTCGCCGCGCTCGAAGAACGCCGCGCCGTCGCGCAGAATTTGCGCGTCCAGCGTTTCGGCGACTTCGACGCGCCCTTCCCGCGTGCAGTACGGCGGATAGGGGCTGTCGACGCGCACCAGCAATGGGTTGAGATCGAGATCGTCCAGATGCTCGGCGCCGCGGCTCACCTGCGCGATGAGGTCCGTGCGGCCGATCACTTCGTTCAAGCTGCGGAAGCCAAGCTGCGCCAGCAGCTCGCGCACTTCCTCGGCCACGAAGCTCATCAGGTTCACGACCTTGTCCGGCGTGCCGGAGAACTTCGCGCGCAAAGATTCATCCTGTGTGCACACGCCGACGGGACACGTGTTCGAGTGGCACTGGCGCACCATGATGCAGCCCATCGCCACGAGCGAGGCTGTGCCGATGCCGAACTCCTCCGCGCCCAGCATCGCGGCGATCACAATGTCGCGCCCTGTGCGCAAGCCGCCATCGGTGCGCAGCGTCACGCGGTGGCGCAAATTGTTGAGCATCAGCACTTGATGCGCTTCGGTGAGGCCCATCTCCCACGGCGCGCCGGCGTATTTCACGCTGGTCTGCGGGCTTGCGCCCGTTCCGCCGACATGGCCGGAGATCAGGATGATGTCGGCCTTCGCCTTCGCGACGCCCGCCGCGACCGTGCCGACGCCCGATTGCGCGACGAGCTTCACGCACACCTTTGCATCCGGGTTGATCTGC
>CAZXNY010000477.1:0-2032 GCA_964642205.1 uncultured Caulobacteraceae bacterium | reverse complement strand
AGAATGTGATCGGTCGCGGAGCGGATCATCTGGAAGAACATGTCGTCACCCCGCGCTGTTTGCACCACGACCATCGAGGCGAAGAACGCGGTGAAGAACAGCAAGAACGCGCCAGTGCGGTAATCTTCCTTGAGCGCGTCCATCGAATAGCCGGAGACGCCCTCGCGCGTCAGCGCATCGTGATAGTGCTTGAGGAGCGCGGCTTCATTCGCGCGCCGCTCTTCCTTGCTGAGCGCGCCGGCGAGGAAATACGCAACATCCACCGCGCCCGTGCCGTACGCGAAGCTCTGCCAATCGAGCATCGTGAACGGGCGCCCGCCGGCGGCGGTGGCGAACATCATGTTGTCTGGCCGGAAATCGTTGTGCGTGAGGCAGCGCGGGCCCGGATGCAAAGTCGCTTGGTCGGCAAAGCGCGAGCACAACTGATCGCCGATCGCTTCGCTATCCTTCGCGAGCCGCGCGCCGTAGCGCTGCTTGAATGCGCCCCAGAGGCCGGCGACCATATCGCCGCCCGGCGCCGGGCGCGCCGCTTCGGCTGCTTTTGAGCCTGACACGTAGGCAAGCGTTTCGAGGTAATCGTCGTTCCAGAACGCGGCGTGGAGCTTGGCGGCTTCTTCGAGCACGAGTTTGGCTTGCGCGAGTGTGACGCCCTTCAGCTGATCGCCCTGCTCGGCGGGCGCGAGGTCTTCCATGATCAGCACGAAATCTTGCGTCTCCGGGTTGATATCGGCGCGCCAGCATGTCGGCAGCGTGATGCGCGCGCGCGGCGCGAGCTCCTGATAGAAGCGAATTTCCCGCAGATAATTTTGCAGCATCACGCCGGTGCCGCGGCTCGTCGGATCGCTCGACGGAAACTTGCCGACGAGCGAGCGCGGCGCATTCGGCGCATCGCGTTCGTAGTCGAGCACGAAGCGCACGCTATCGCCGATCTGCCCGGTGCCGACATTCTTGCGCGACGCGACGCGCACCACCGCGTCGACGTTGTTCGCCTGCAGAAGATCGGTGAACCACTGCCCGTCGAGATCGCTGGGCGGCAAAATGGGCAGCTTCGTCACGCGCGTTTCCTCGTGGATGTTTTGTGACACCATATGGGCGCGGCGGGTGTGCGCAAAGGGTGACGCGGCGGGACGCCAATTCCTCCCCCGTTTGCGGGGGAGGTGGCGAGCAACGCGAGCCGGAGGGGGCAAGCGCCGCGCGTTTGTGTGCCCCCTCCGTCCGCTATCGCGGACACCTCCCCGTGAACGGGGGAGGAAAAGCGGCGCGCTAAAGCGTGTGCGTGTAGACCTCGTTCAGCGCGATCTCTTCGCCGCGCAGTATCACGAGGTCGAAGCCGCGCAGCATGTCTTTGCCGGCGACGTTGCAAATCCAGCGCCCGCAAAAACCGCCGGGGATCGGCCACGTCTCGTCGGGCGTGTAGACCATCGGCGGCGTCGCCGCGAACAGACCCGTGAGATATTGCGTGAGCGCCGCGCGCCCGTTGAGCCCCGCCGCCGTCTGCGGATCCTTGTACACGCAATCCTCCGCATAAAACGCGACGAGCCGCGGCACGTCCTTCTCACTCCAAGCGCGGAGCCAAGCTGCGTTGAAGGCGGCGACGTCGGTCATGTGTATCCTTAGCTCGGCGGCGTGGCCTTCGCACGAATATTGCTCAGCAGGCTGGGGGGCTGCACCAGCGCGGGTCGAATCTCGCCATATTCAAGCGGCCGATGTCGAAACTTCCCCTCACACGTGCGCTCCTGAACGAGAGAGCGTTCTTCATGCTTGGCGCTGGCGCTTCATCGCCCCACGTGCCGCTGGCGGCCGGCTTCGGCCGTGAGATCAGTCGACTCTATCTGGATGGCGGAGTTTACCAGCCACACCAGATTCACCACCACGGGCCGGCTGCGCGATTGGTCAGCGCAGCTGCGTCGTCGCATGTATCGTCACCGCTTGAGCCGTATGCGCGCGAACTTCTTCAGCGCATGCCCGCCGGCTTCGCGACGGTGCGCCGCCAGACGGAGCAGGCCGGAGCCGCCTATGTCGCGGTGCAGGC
>CAZXNY010000476.1:0-2037 GCA_964642205.1 uncultured Caulobacteraceae bacterium | reverse complement strand
ACAGCGTCGCACCCAAGCTCCATTGCGATCACCGCATCCGACGCGGTGCCGACCCCAGCATCGACAAGCACCGGCACACGCGCGCCTTCGATGATGAGGCGAATGTTGATCGGGTTCTGGATGCCGAGGCCGGAGCCGATCAGCGCGCCGAGCGGCATGATCGCGCAGCAACCTGCCTCTTCCAGCTTCTTGGCGAACACCGGATCGTCGCTGCAATAGGGCATCACGTCGAAGCCCTCTTTGATCAGCATTTTCGCGGCTTTGAGCGTCTCTTCCATATCGGGATAGAGCGTCTTCGCGTCGGTGAATATCTCGAGCTTCACGAGGTTCCAGCCGCCCGCTTCGCGCGCGAGCCGCAACGTGCGCACCGCTTCATCTGCGTTGGTGCAGCCGGCCGTGTTCGGGAGAAATGTATACTTCTTTGGATCGACGAAATCGGTGAGACGCGGCTGGTTCGGATCGGAAAGGTTCACGCGCCGCAGCGCGACGGTCACAATCTCGGCCCCGCTCGCTTCGACGGCCGCGGCGTCTTCCGCGTAGCTTTTGAACTTGCCGGTCCCGACGATGAGCCGCGACGTGTAGGTCTTGCCCGCGATGGTGAGAGGCGTGTCGTTCATCTGCTCTGCTCTACCCGCCCCCAACGAACTGGACGATCTCCAGCCGGTCCTCGTCCCCCAATACGGTATCCTTATACCGCGACCGGGGTACAATCTCCAGGTTGCGCTCGACCGCGACTTTCGCCGGGTTGACGTCTATGCCCTCAAGGAACGCTAGGAGATTGAGCCCCTCTCGCGCCTCGCGCACTTCGCCATTGACCCACAGCCGCATCGGCTTTCCTATCCGGCGCGAACCCGCTACCTGCGGGTCTGAACAAACACCGCTTCGCAGTTAAGTCCCGCCGCCCGCCGGCGCAACGGCCGCTTCCGAGACCCTGATGCCCGCTGATGCGAAGCCCATTTACGTGCTGAACGGCCCCAACTTGAACCTGCTTGGAACCCGCGAACCCGATATCTACGGCCGCGACACGCTGGCCGACATCGAGCGCCGTTGCGCAGCACGCGCTACCGCCGTCGGCCACCCGCTCGTCTTCCGCCAGACCCAGCGTGAGGGCGAGCTTGTTGAATGGCTGCATGAAGCGCGGGACAAAGCCGCCGCGGTTGTACTAAACGCCGCCGCCTACACGCACACCTCGGTCGCCCTGCATGACGCGATCAAGGCCATCGCCATCCCGGTGATCGAAACGCATTTGAGCAACCCGCACGCGCGTGAGCCGTTTCGCCACGTGTCCCACATCTCCACGGCCGCCAAAGGCGTCGTCGCGGGTTTTGGGGCGCTGAGCTACGAGCTCGCGATCGAAGCCGCAGCAGACGCCGCGCGCGCGCGATGAGGAGACCATCGTCCATGTCGGAAAAGTCGGACAAGAAGGCCGGAAACGGCGGCATCGAACCCGACCTGGTGCGCGAACTCGCGGCCATTCTTTCGGAAACAGGCCTCACCGAGATCGAGGTCGAGCATGGCGAATTGAAGCTGCGCCTCGCGAGGACGGTGACATACGCCGCCGCGCCCGCAGCGCCTGCCGCCGTGCATCATCTGCCAGTTGCCGCCGCTGCGCCCGCGCCGGTCGCCGCCGCCGCCGCGCCCGCGGCAAGCGCCGCCGACAAGCGCAACGATCCAAACGCCGTGCTCTCACCGATGGTCGGCACCGCTTATCTCGCGCCCGAACCTGGCGCGAAGGTCTTCATCAGCGTGGGCGACGCCGTGAGCGAAGGCCAAACGCTGATGGTCGTCGAGGCGATGAAGACGTTCAATCCGATCCCGGCGCCGCGCGCGGGCAAGGTGAAGGAAATCCTCGTCAGCGACGGCCAGCCCGTCGAATTCGGCGAAGCGCTCGTGATCCTCGAATAGCGCGATGTTCGAAAAAATCCTCATCGCAAACCGCGGCGAAATCGCGCTTCGCGTTCATCGCGCGTGCAAGGAAATGGGCATCGCGACCGTCGCGGTGCACTCGACGGCTGACGCGAACGCCATGCACGTGCG
>CAZXNY010000475.1:0-2040 GCA_964642205.1 uncultured Caulobacteraceae bacterium | reverse complement strand
CCTATATCGAGATCCTGGACGAGCGCGAGATGGAAGTGTTCTCGAGCGAGGAGTCGGGGGCGGAGTTGTGGCGCGCCTATCGAACGGTGGCGAAGGACTGGAAGAACTTCGCGACCAAGCGCATCGCGAAACCGCAGGACATTTTCCCGGTGTTCCGCGAACTCTTCGCCAAGGATGGCGCGGAGGCGAAAGCGTGAATATCGCGGGCGCACGCGTTTGGGGCCGGTTCTTGACCTGGCTCGATCACCAAGATGCGCCGGAAGCGTATGCGCGGTTGAGGCGGGCGCCTTACGGATTCGAGGCGACTGGGCGTCTAGCGCCGTTCTTTTCCAACGGCCGGTTGGACACGGAGCGGGCCGAGGCTGCATTTGCGCGGGTTGCCCATCGCATACGTGCTTCGCGGATCTTGTTCGTGCCGGCGGTATTGAGCGGGATCGCATTGAAGGCGAGCCGGCTTCGACTTGTCGAGTATCTGACCCATCAGGTGCGGCAGCTCAAAGACGACGGGTTTGACGCCGAAATTGCCGACATCGACACGGGCGCGAGTGTTGCCGCGAATGGTGCGCGGCTGGCGGAGATTCTGGCGCGGCATCACTGCCCGACCTGGATCGTGACTCATTCCAAGGGCGGGCTCGATACGCTGGAGGCGCTGGTCGCGCATCCGGATGTGCGCCGGTTCGTGGATGGGTGGATCGCCTTTCAAGCGCCGTTTCAGGGCTCTCCGATCGCGGACGTTGCTTGCACCGCGCCGAAAGCGCGGCGGATAGGAACGGCGGCGCTGAAATTGCTTGGGGCAGAACCGCACGCGATCCTCGATCTGACCACCACGGCGCGGGCACGCTATCTCGGCCAAAACGCCAGCGAGATCGCGCAGCTGGTGGCTGAGATTCCGGTCATGTGCGTTGGCACGGCGGCCCGCAAGGGGCTCATGCCCGTGTGGCCTACGGTCAAATGGATGGAAGATCGAGGCTTGCGCAATGACGGGCTCGTGCCAGTGACGTCCACGATCCTGGCCGGGGCGCACTATGTGCTGTTGGACGGTATGGGGCATGGGGATGTTGCGACAAACCACGTGTTCTCCAGGCGCTGTTACGAGCAAATCGATTTGCTGAAAGCGCTGTTCGCGCTCATGTTGGAGCGGCAAGCGAGTCGAGTTGCAGCATGAGCGAGCTACTGTTCACGGGCGGCGAGTGGGATTTTGCGCTGTTGAAGCGCGTGTTCGCGGCGATCGAAGACGTCGGGCTCAACGACTTGAAGCTCGACGTTTATCCGAACCAGATCGAGATCATCGCCTCAGAGCAGATGCTTGATGCGTATTCCGCGCACGGCATGCCTCTGATGTACCACCATTGGTCCTTCGGCAAGATCTTCGCGCGCGAAGAGACGATGTATCAGAAGGGTTACTCGGGGCTCGCCTACGAGATCGTCATCAACTCGAACCCGTGCATCGCCTATCTCATGGAAGAAAATACCATGACGATGCAGGCGTTGGTCATGGCGCATGCGTGTTTCGGACACAATCACTTCTTCAAGAACAACTATCTGTTCCGGCAGTGGACGAATGCGGAGGCGATCCTCGACTATCTGGCGTTTGCGAAGAAATACATCGCCGCTTGCGAGGAGAAGTATGGGGTTGAGCAGGTAGAGGCCGTGCTCGACTCGGCGCATGCGATTATGGAACAGGGCGTGTTCCGTTATCGCCGGCCGCCGCGCCCGTCGCAGGCGCAGCGCGAGGAGCGGCTGCGCAAGCGGCAGAAATACGAAGAAGAGAGCTTCAACGATCTGTGGCGAACGCTGCCGGGAACAGCGCGCGATATGAGCGCGGATTTGGCGGCGGTGGACGAAGACGAGGTTGTCGGATCGCAGGCGGCAATGAACCTGCCGGAAGAGAATTTGATCTACTTCCTCGAGAAGCATTCGCCGGTGATGAAGAACTGGCAGCGCGAGATTTTGCGCATCGTGCGCAACGTTGCGCAGTACTTCTACCCGCAGATGCAGACGAAGGTGATGAACGAAGGTTGCGCCACGTTCGTGCATCAC
>CAZXNY010000474.1:0-2041 GCA_964642205.1 uncultured Caulobacteraceae bacterium | reverse complement strand
GATTGGCGCCGTCCTGATCCATGATCATCAGGCGCTTCACGCGCCGTCCGCGCGGGCCGGTTTCAGAGACGAACACGATGCGGCTATCGAAATAGCCGCGCTCGCCGGTGAGGCGCTCATAGATTTGATCGGCGATGCGGTGTGCGATACGGCGCCAATTGTCCGGCGTCGTCGCAAAAGTTTGGCCGGCGATCTCTTGCTCAGCCAGCACGTCCCACAAGCGGAACTCGATGCGCAGGCGCCCATCGGGCAGCATCGTGGCTTGCCCAACGACCAGCGCTTGCGCGCTGATCACGCGCCAATCGGGAAAGCGCGGGGGAATATCGACGCCCTGCACGCGCTCGATAAACGCGGCCGGCTCGATCGAACGAAACAGCGCCGAGCGCTCCAAATCCGCACGGATCACGCCCGCAACATCGCGCCCGACGCCCGCGGCCGCCGCATCCGTGCCGATAAAATCGGGGATCGCGATCGGCATCGGATTGAGGTGGCCGCTGTCGATATCGACGCGCAATTGCGCATGCGCGGGCGCGGCAAACGCAAAGAGCGCGACCACGATGGCGGCGAGAGCGTGAAACAGGCGATCGATCAGGCGCATTCGAGATGTCTCTTGCTGGGATTATGCGCGGGGGCGGAACGTGTATTCGATGCGCCGCCACATATCGTAGTGCTCGGCCGCAACGGGATCATCCGCCAGCGGAAAGGGGTCGCACTGGCGCACGGCGCGCAGCGCATTGTCAATCGCGGCGCGCATTTCCGGATCGCCGCCCGTGGAGGTGGGCGACACCAGAAGCGGCGCGCCTTCAAGCGTACCGTTGCGGTTCAGCGTGATGCGCACGGTGACGACGAGACGGCCAGGATCGGTCGCGTCCGCCGGTTCGCGCCAGCATTGATGGCGCTGAAAGTGCGCGCGCATCAGAGCGCGCAAGCGATCTTCGATGGCCGCGACTTCTTGTGTTCCAAGGCCAGCGCCCTGGCGCGCACGATCGGCGCGCTGCGCATTGTCGACGCGCGGGTTGCGGCGCTCCCCGCTCGGGCGCTGCTTATCCATCAACAGTTCGCGATTAAGCGCGGCGAGATCGAGCTCGTTCGAGTTCCGGCGCTCTTGCGGGCGCGGCGCGGGCGATGGCGCAGGCTCGGGAACCGGTTCTTCGGTCGCGACCGGCTCATCTTCCGGCTGCGGCGTATCTGCTTCGTCTTCCGGTTCCGGCTCGGGCGCGAGCGCCATCACGTTCGAGATGTCGGCGATGTTCACGACCTCGACCGGCACGACCATGCCTTCGCGCGGCGTTTCCATGCTTTGCGAGGGCCACGCAAACAGCGTCATCAGCACTAAGCCGACATGGCCGATCGCGGAGACGATCCAACCGAGCCGCATCTACGGCGCCTGCGCGGGCGCTCCGCCCGATGTTGGCGCTTGGCGCGGCGCGTCGGCGGTGTCGGTGACAAGACCGAGGTTGCGATAGCCGGCGGCCGACATGATCGCCATCACTTCGGCGACGCGGCCGTAATCGGCGGTGGATGCGGCGCGAATGAAGATGCGCCGCTCATAGCCTTCACGCGCGATGGCGCGCAGCTGATCGAGCAGCGCTTCTTTTTCAACGCGCGTTTCCTGCACGTAGATCGCGCCGCTCGCTTGGATCGTGACCGTCAGCGGTTCGGTTTCGCTCGGCAATTGCTTGGCGTCGGTGCGCGGCAATTCCACCGGCACGCCTACGGTCAGCAGCGGCGCGGTGACCATGAACACGATCAGCAGCACAAGCATCACGTCCACGAACGGCGTGACGTTGATTTCCGACAAGCGCCCGCGCCGGCGCGTACGCCCACGCCCGCGGCTGCCGCCGCCGGGGAGGCTCGCCGCCACTAGCCGCGCTCACCGAGGCGGCGCGACAAGCGCGCGGCGGCTTCGTCGGCAAAGTTTTCAAGCCGGTCGGTGAAGCGATCGAGCTGGCCGGTGAAGAGATTGTAGAACACGACCGCCGGGATCGCGGCGACGAGGCCGAGCGCGGTGGCGAACAACGCTTCCGCGATGCCGTGCGCA
>CAZXNY010000473.1:0-2065 GCA_964642205.1 uncultured Caulobacteraceae bacterium | reverse complement strand
CTCAGCGGACCGTGAAGCTGCGGGCCTGGAGGCGGATGACGCCCGCGTCGTCGGACGGCATTTCGATCCGCAGCGGCGCATTCACGCCGCCGATCGGGGCGAACAGGAAGCTCAGGTCCGCCGCCTCTTGCGGGTCCGAGAAGCCGGCGATCGGGCGGTATTGGACGCGGCAACGCTGGGCCTGGCCGGAATAGCCGGCGATCGAGACGCGCTCTTGGCCGTTGGGGTGCATGATGAAATCGGCGCGGCCGCGGCCATCGAGCAGGACGCGGAGCGTTCCCCGGCAGGGCTCGCCGGGTTTGACCATCATCGCGAGGAACATCGAGACTTGGTCGATCGAGCCGAGCTTTTGGGCGCGCGTGGCGGGCGGATCGCCCATGCCCATCGCGGGTTCGGCGGTCGTCACCACGTCGTCGGCGCCGAACGCGACGCGCACGAGCCGGTTCCGGCGCCCGCCCTGGTGCTGATAGGCGGCGGGGCGGACCTCGCCCGCGGCCGTGACCTGGCCGCGGGCGCTGTAAGTATAGTCCTGGCTCTCGCCCAGCAGCGTGCGGGCAAGGCCGGTCATCCGCCGGTCGGCGGTCATCTGGTAGGCGCCTTGGTTGAGCGTGACGCCGAGATTGAAGCGCCCCGCCTCCATGCCACGGGCGTGGACGTTGTAGACCGCCGTGACCTGGGCCGGGCGCGCAGAACCGCTACTTGGCGCGTTCTGGGCCGAGGCGGGGCTCGCGAGGACCAGGGCGGCAAGGGCGGCGGCAAGAGCGGTAAAGGCGCGCATGGAGGCTCCGGACATGGCCGCGTTGGTAGCCGAGAAGCTATGAGCGCGGCCTGAACGTCTATGGGGGGCAATTGGGCGCCAATCTTGACCCAAAAGCGGCGTTCGCGTAGGGACGCGCCTTCGTTTTTCAGCCCGAAAGCCGCGTGACATGTCCCGCCAATGCGAGCTGACCGGCGTGCGCCGTCAGATCGGCCACCTCGTCAGCCACTCGAACATCAAAACCAAGCGCGAGTTCAAGCCGAACCTCGTGGACGTAACGCTCGCGAGCGACGCGCTGCAGCGCTCGTTCAAGCTGCGCATCACGGCGGCGGCGCTCCGCTCCGTCGATCACAACGGCGGGCTCGATGGCTTCCTGCTGAAGCAGAAGGAAGACAAGCTTTCCGATCGCGCGGTGAAGATCCGCCGCGAGCTGAAGAAGAAGCTCGCGGAAGCGGCTTAAGCCTTCTTCGCTGATTGAGTTTCGAAACGCGCGTGGCGAGAGCTGCGCGCGTTTTCGTTTGCGCGCTAGTTCGCCAGCTCGAACGCGTAGATCAGCGTGCGCTGGCGGGCGGAGTAATTGTCGTCGCTGACGATGTAGAGGCGCGCACCCGTCTCGCTTGGCACGACGCTGACGCCTTCGAAATTGTCGAGCGCGAGCGGGCTTTGCAGGTGCGCGAGTTCGGTCACGACGGCGCGATGCTGCGCGAGCGCCGCGCCATCGATGCGCCAGAGCTTGATGCGCGTGCCGATGACGGGCGCGTAGAACCGCAGCAGCGCGACGAAATCGCCATTCGGCAACGGTTCGAGCTCAACGAGGCCGTAGCCGAGCGGGAGATTGAGCTGCACGATGCGCGGCGCTTGCGCTTCGTCGCCCGGCGTTGCGATCCAGAGCTCGCCCGTGTCTTCCGCGCCAACAAGCAAGCGCCCGTCCGCCATCGGCGCGAGCGCTTCGAGGCCGCCATTTGCGGGCAATGACGAGGCGGCTTCGAGCAGCGGGCCATCGGTTGAGGCGGCGGCGGGATCGGCGAGGTTGAAGAAACGGATCGTCTGCGATTGCTCGAAGCTGACGGCGAGCATGCCATCGGGCTGCAGCGCGAGGCCCTCGGCGTCGGCTTCTTCTTTCGAGGCGTAGAGCGCGCCGCGGCCATCGCGCATGGGCGCGAAAGCGAGTTCGGAAACGCCCGTGGGCGCGCCGGTTTCGCTGAGCGTAAGACGGCCGCGCATCAGGAAGCCCGCATCGCTCACCGCGACGAACGCGCCATCTGGCTGCACGGCGATGTCGGAGAGGCCGCCGAAATCTTCTTCCGT
>CAZXNY010000472.1:0-2067 GCA_964642205.1 uncultured Caulobacteraceae bacterium | reverse complement strand
AATTCAGCTCCGTCAGCAGCGCGGCGGGGATGACCGCGCCCGCCATGATCTCATTGGGCGAACGCGGCGGCGTCAGCGTCGCGTCGAGCCGCGCATCGCCATCGCCGCGTTGGTTCGCGAGAAAGGCGGCGCGCGGCCCGGCATAAGCGTGCGGTTCCGGTGCAGCGCGTGAACTTCCGTCCTCTCCGAACAGAATTGGCGACGTGCGTGCAAGATGCGATGGATCCGTCTGTGCGCTCATGCGCGCCGGTTGACCGGCCCAGACAGGCTCCGCCGGCGGCGGTGCTTCCGCGGCCAGGTTCTCTGTCGGCGGGGGATGATCGCCCCACAGCATATCGTGCGGCGGCGCCAACTCCGACCGAGGCAAATCACTGACCGTATAATCGGCGCTCGCGGACTGGATCGAGTCCGGCGGTCCGGAGGCAGCGGCCGCTTGCGTCTCTGCGTTCGCGCGCCGCTCGGGACGTTCGCTCAAGCCATTGACGAGCGCGAAGGCGACCACCCCGCCGAAGATCAAACAGCCGGTCAACAACACTTTGCGCGACAGCCGCTTCGGCGACGGCGGCTTGGCGCGGATGGAGACGCCTGGCGCGTCCTGCTCAGTCGACGCCGCCAACCTCATGACCGTCCTCCGCTCTGGCCACGGCGCTCGATGCGCACGACAATGGGCGCGCGCACGCCGAGGCGCAGCTCAGCGACATCGAACACGCGATCGACCATGTAGCGCCGCCCCTGCACGCGATAATTCACGAGTTCCGCGCCTTCCGGCGTGATGACGAAGAGCGGCGGCAGATCAGCGGCGCTCACCGCTTCGGAAAACTCAAGCCAGGTGCGGCGGCCATCGTCAGAGACGCGCGTGGGCGACCAGACGGGGCTGCGCCCGCGGGTGGTGCGAATGCGATAATTCGCATTTAGCACGCGCGAAGCTTGGCCGGCGTTTTCAGTGGCGTCGGCAGGATAGGACCAGGCGATCTGCGCCGAATAAGCCTGCCCCGCCGTCGAACTGGCTTCGATCGTGTAGGTGCGCCGATCCGTGATCAGAACAATATTGGTGCGCAATCCCGTTGTCTGCGGTTTCACAAGAACGATTGTGCGCCCTTCGCCCTCGCTTTCGCCCTCGGTCTCCGTCACCATCCAGCGCGATGTGTCGCCCGATGCAATCGCATTGATGCTTTCTGCAGGCTCCAACAGGATCGTCGAGATGAAGCCGGGATTGGTATAGAGCTCGTAGATCGCGCCCGGTGCATAGGCATAGACATGCCGCGCCTCGACGAAGCCGCCAGCCAGCGGGCGCTGACGCGCCGCACTATTGGCCGCGGTCAATATCTCCATCGGCGTCGGACAATGCACGCGCCGGCTCGGGCGGCATTCGGGCGGCGGCGGCGCGATCACGAGCGCGGGCGGCGGCTCCGCGATCACCGGCATGGCTTGGGGCGCGGCCGGCGTCGCGCATCCGGCGACGAGCGCGGCGACGCCACACGCGAGGACGTTGGCTTTCATCGTTCACGGCTCCAGCTGAAATCGGTGATGAAGAGACCGAGCGGATTGGAGGCGATCTCGTCGGCGGTGCGGGGTGCGCGCGTCGTCACCGAGAAGACGCCGGTATACAGTTGCGGCTCCGGCGTGCCGGTCTCATTGGTCGAGCGTTCGGTCCAGCTCACTTCCCAGGCATGGTCGGAGCGCGCGATGATGGAACGCACATGCACGGTGCGTCCGACGCGCCCAAGGCTGAGGAATGGATCGTCGGCGCGCGCCATCTCCGTGAGATGCGCCGCAGCAGCCGGGGTCAGATATTTGTAAGCGTCCAGCCAATTCTCGCGCAACACGACGCCGTCCGTCGGCAAGGACCGCACCAGCCGCACGAAGCGTCCGATGTGATACGCAATCTGCGTCTGGCTGGGGGTCCATCGTTGATCGGCTCTGCGCACGGACATCACCTGCCCTTCGGGCGTCACCTCAACGACATGCACGAACGTGCGCCGTTGTAGGGCGACGCTTGTGAGCCCGGCGCCCAGCAAGCCCGCGAGCGCCAGGCTGGCGAACGCGGTCATGCGCCAGGCGCGCGCC
>CAZXNY010000471.1:0-2081 GCA_964642205.1 uncultured Caulobacteraceae bacterium | reverse complement strand
CGCTCTGGCTGCTCGAAGAAATCAAACCGCGCCGCCTCGGCGACCACGCTTATCTCATCAAACCCGCGCATCGCGTCGCAATGCAGATGGTGCTCGATTCGAGCTGACTCCCCTCCCCTCACCCGGTCGCTTTGCGACCGGGCATTTCAAATTGCTGGGATCGCAAGCGATCCCAACGGGGGAGGGGGCAGGGGGAGGGGTGAACCGCAACGCAAGACGCCAAACACAACGCCGCCTCAGCGGCGTCCAAACGTATGCGCAAAAGCATCAAGCGTCGCGCATCACCCCACCCCCTAACCCCCTCCCCCTCTAGGGAGGGGAACGCCTCCTCCGCTGTGACCCAGGACACGGAACCCCGTGCGTGTGTTCCCGTTACCGAACCAAAGCCGCATGCCGCGGCGCGCATGAAAGCTGGAGTGTTCGAGATGCTTGGGTGGTCGATCGGTTTCTTCCTGGCCGCGGTGGTTGCGGCCGTGTTTGGCTTCGGCGGGATCGCGTCGGCTTTCGCCGGGATCGCACAAATCCTGTTCTACCTGTTCCTCGTTCTGTTCGTCGCATCGCTCGTGTTCGGGCTTTTCTTCCGCGGCGCCGCACATGCGGGTGATGGCGTCGTCCACGGCCACGGCGGCACGGGCGCGTTCGGTTTCATTGCGCTCGTCGCGCTCGCCGCGATCGGCATCTACGCCTGGGTCGATAACGACATGAGCGCCGAGCGTGTTGGCCGCGCGATCGACCGCAGCGCCGTCGCGATCACCGCCGACGCTGGCGATGCGATCCAAGAAGCCGGCGGCCGCGTCGAAGAAGTCACCGAAGAAACGGGCGACGCTGTCCGAAACGACACCGCCAACTTCTTCGAAACCGCGTCGGACAATGTCCGCAACGCCGACAACAACTAAACGAAATCCCCCGTTCCCCCCGCCCCTCACAAAGCCCCGTCCCCGAACTGGACGGGGCTCTTTTTTGGCGATTTTCCTGCCGCCCGCGCGGCAAAGTGCTAGGCTCCGGGCGCGGGCCGCAGAAGCGCCAAACGATGCGCCGCCCCCGCGACATGGAGGGGATCATGCGCATCCGTTCGCTTCTGCTCGCCAGCGCCGCCGCGCTCGCGCTCGCAGGCCTCACGACCTCGGCGCCGATCGCGGCGCGGGACGCCGCCGCCTCGCTCTTCGCCGACGCCGGCTATTGCGCGCCGCCCGCCCGTACCTCGCGTCTCGGCTACTTCCTCGCAATCGCCGATGCGTATGCGCAAACCATGCCCGCGCGCGAGGGCGCGCCGCCGCCGCTGATGCGCGGGCTTGGCGATGCGTCGCTGCAGATCACGACGCAAAGCCAGCAAGCGCAGGCGTACTTCAATCAAGGCCTTCGCCTGCTGCACGGCTTCAACCACCTCGAAGCCGCGCGCGCGTTCCGCGCCGCGCAAGCCGCCGATGCAAACTGCGCGATGTGTTATTGGGGCGAAGCCTTCGCGCTCGGCCCCAACATCAACGCGCCGATGGACGTGAGTGACAACCCAGCCGCCTTCGCCGCAGCACGCAACGCGCTCGCGCGCATGGACGGCGCGAGCGACAAAGAGAAAGCGCTGATCGAAGCGATCCAAGTCCGCTACGTGCGCAACGCCCCACCCTCCCGCGCGGGCCTCGACGCCGCATATGCCGATGCGATGGTCGCCGTCGCCAACCAATTTGCGGACGATGACGTGGTGCAGACCATCGCGGTCGAAGCCGCGATGGACACGCAGCCGTGGGATTATTGGGCCAATGGCGGCGCAACGCCGAAGGGCCGCACCGCCGATATGGTGCAGCGCCTCGAAACCGTGCTCGCGCGCAGCCCAAACGATAGCGGCGCGATCCATTTGTACATCCACGTCGTCGAAGCCTCGACCGATCCGTGGCGCGCCGAACGCGCGGCGGAGCGTCTCGGGCGACTCACGCCAAACGCAGGGCACCTCGTGCACATGCCGGCGCACATCTACTACCGCGTCGGCCGCTTCCGCGATACCATCAACGCCAACGTCGAAGCCGTGCGCGTCGATGAGCAATATCTGCGCGCGCAGAACGCGAGCCCGATCTATCAATACGGCTATT
>CAZXNY010000470.1:0-2088 GCA_964642205.1 uncultured Caulobacteraceae bacterium | reverse complement strand
GGCGAGGCTCGCTCCGCCCACGTCCCAGAGCGCGAGCCGGTCTCCCAGCACTTCGAGGTTTGGATTGTTGAAGCGCGAATAGACAAGGCCCGGCTCTTCGTCCGGCCCAAGTTTTCTGCGCCCCTGCATCGCCGCGAAGAAATTCTTGCCGTCCTCGGCGTTGCGAAACACGAAGGTCGAGGTCGAAAATTGCGGGGGCTTGAGCGAGCCTTCGGAGAGCATTGGGTCGTAGCCAAAGCCCATCATCAGCGTTTCGGGCGCGAGCGGGCGGTTGCCCAGCGTGCGTTTGCGCCACTTCTTTTCGGCGGCCATCGGGAACCTCTTGGGAATTGAATTGCTCTGAGCATCCGCCGCGTCGCGCGGCAATTCAACGCCACAACACGCTCCCCGGACAGCGCGCAGCGAGGATCCGAGGCCTAGGGCTTCGTTCGATGCGTTTTGCCCTGGGTCCCGGCTGTCGGCTTCGCCTCGGCCGGGAAGCGTGTCAGACTGCCGTGTGAGGGAGAACGCCGATGAGCTGGAAGAACACAACCGAGGCGTATGGCTGGGCCACTGTCGCGCTGCACTGGATCGCCGCGCTTGGCGTGCTGATGATGTTTTACATCGGCCTGCAGGCGGGTATCGCGGGCGAGGCGGGCGACCGTGCATTGCGCGGCACGCTCATGGGCTATCACATCGCGTGGGGCGCAACGCTCCTGCCGTTTATCGCCGCGCGCATCATCCTGCACTACACGCAGCCGCAGCCGGTGAAGCCCAAGCAGGCGGGCTGGCTCAATCTTCTCGCGACCGCGACGCAGAACCTGCTGCTGATCGCGATCGCCATACAGTTCATCAGCGGGCCTTTGGCCGTTTGGTCTGGCGGCCGTCCGATCAATGTGTGGGGCCTGTTCGCGATCCCGACGCCCTTTGCCGAACGCAATGAGGGCGTCCACGAGGCCGCCGAGCTGATGCATGTCGTCGGCCGCGCGATGATCTTCTTTATCGTGCCGGTTCACGTAATCGGCGCGCTCAAGCATCTGATGCTCGATCGCGATGGCGTGTTTATGCGGATGATCCGCCCAGGCGCGACGCTGAAGAGCTAGAACGCGGGCCTAGAGTTCGGGGTAGACGAACACCGGCGCGCCGATCTCGAACGCGGCGTGGCCGGTGGTGAGCCCGTTCTCCGTCAGCGGCGCAAGCGCGCCAAATGCGCCGAACGCAAAGTCCGCTTCAGCGCGGCGCTTGCCGGACTCGGCCGCAAACGCGGCGTAGCCCATCCAATGGCTCAGCGTGAACGGCGCGGGCGGCGTCTGCGCTTGCGGCGCGGCCGGTGCGTTGACCGCGCGCGGCGCTTCCACCGCGAAATCGCCAAACGAGTCCGCGCCCGTCATACGCGGCACGATCCCCGTGATCGTGAGGCGCATGTCCATCTCGTAGCTGTCGCCCGAGCTTTCACGAACGCGGATGCGCACCACATGCGTCGAGCCATGCTCGCGCGCCACGATGTCTTCGTGCGCGACGCTGACGAAGCCGCTCTCGGCGTCGATCACGAAGCGGCCATTCGCATCGTCGATCAGCGCAAAGCCCGGCGCCGGCGCGGCTTCGGCCGTATCGGCAAGCCCGGTGAACGCGAGCACGTCTTCGCTGGGGGCTGCGCCCGCGTCTTCACTGTCGAACAAAGTAGCGTGCGTCATGGGCGTCATCCTCGAACGCCGAAGCTAGCCGCACGTGGCTAACGCGCTGTGAAAAAAGTCTTGCGCGAAAGTGAACATGAAAACGCCGCCGGCCTTGCGGGCGGCGGCGTTTCCGACACTCAGGTCTTAGAAGCGTTTAGGCTTCGCCCCAGCCGAGCGCGGCTTTGACTTCGAGGAATTCTTCGAGCCCGAACTCGCCCCACTCGCGGCCGTTGCCCGACTGCTTGTAACCGCCGAACGGCGCTTTGAAGTCGCCCCCCGCGCCATTGATGTGCACGTTGCCGGCGCGGATGCGGCGCGCAACCTTGCGGGCGCGTTCGATCGAGCCGGACTGCACGTAGCTCGACAAGCCGTACGGCGTGTCGTTGGCGATCGCGATCGCTTGCTCTTCATCGTCGTACGGCAGGATCGAGAG
>CAZXNY010000469.1:0-2094 GCA_964642205.1 uncultured Caulobacteraceae bacterium | reverse complement strand
CACGCGGAAGGGCTGCACTTCGCGAAGGCCGCCGATCTCGATGTTTCCGCGGTGATCGCCGCGATCTCCAAGGGCGCCGCGCAATCGTGGCAGATGGAAAATCGCTGGAAGACGATGGACGAGGGGCGGTTCGACTTCGGCTTCGCTGTCGATCTCATGCGCAAGGACCTGGGGCTGGTGCTCGACGAAGCGCGCGCGAACGGGGCGCGCGTGCCCGTCGCCGCTTTGGTGGATCAGTTCTATGCCGAGGTGCAGGCTATGGGCGGACGGCGCTGGGACACGTCGAGCCTGATCGCGCGCCTCAACCGGGAGGCTTAAGCTTACCCATGCGGAAGGCATACACCTGATCTTAAGCGGATACCCCTAGGGTCCGGCCCGATTGGGACACCCAAGGCGGCGACATGGATATCCGAGACTGGACGATCGCGCTGATCGAGCCAAACAAATACGAAGCGCAAATCCAGCTCGACCTTCTGAAATCGGCGGGCGTGCAACGCGTGCGTCTGTTCAAGGACAGCGCCGATGCGATGGTCGCGCTCGAGCTCTATCCCGCCAATGTTGTGATCATGGAAATCGAGACGCCCGGCGATGGCGCGGCCGATGGCGTCGAGTGGACCAAGCTCTTCCGCCGCAATCGCCGGCTCCATAACCGCAAGGCCCCGATCTTCCTCATGTCGCACGCGGTGAGCCGCGCGCTTGCGGAAAACTGCCGCCACGCAGGCGCGAACGCGATCATCGGCAAGCCGGTGTCGGGCTCGACGCTGCTGGCGACGATCAAGAAAGTCATCGCCAATCCGCGCCCGTTCATTGACGCCGAGGGTTATGTCGGCCCGTGCCGCCGCGCCGGGATCGTTCAAGCAGGCGCGGGATCGAAGCGCCGCAAGAGCGATATGACGCCTGAGCAGGCCGTTGAAGCTTTGCCGACGGCGCTGGCCGCGCTGGCCGCGGCTGCCGGCGATCTCATCAAGGAACGCACAAGCTCGATCAAGGCGTGCGAAGGCGCGCTCGTGCGCGTGCAGCAGATCGCCGTGCGCACAGGCGATCAGCATATGACCGAAGCGTGCGGTGCGTTCGCCGCGCTGCTCGCCAATACCGGCGCGATCGATGTCACCTTCCGCGCGTCGCTGAAGGGCTGCATGGACCGGCTTGCGCAGTTGGTCGCCGCGCTGCTTGAGCAAGCTGCGTTAAAGCGCGCGGCGCGCGCCGCCGCTTAGCTTGGCGTTGCGGGCCTTGGGCGCGCCCGCGCCCAGGCAATGACGCGATAGAGCAGCAAGACCGCGAGAATCGCGCCGTAGACGAGCGGCGGGCCGCGATCGGCTTTGACCAGCAGAAGATAGTGCAGCACGCCAAGCGCACCGACCGCGTAGACGAGGCGGTGGAGCGTGCGCCATGTGCGCGGGCCGATCTTGCGAATGGCGGCGTTGAACGACGTCGCCGCGAGCGGCACGAGCAGCAAGAAGCCGAGCATCCCGAACGTGATGTACGGGCGCTTGACGATGTCCTTCCAGATCGCGGCCCAATCGAAATAGTGATCGAGCGCGACGTAGTTCGTGAGGTGCAGCGCCAAATAGAGAAACGCTGCAAGGCCAATGGGGCGCCGCAGGCGGATCAGCTTCGGCTGGCGCAGCAAGCGTGCGAGCGGCGTGATCGCAAGGCCGCCGATCACGAAACGGAGCCCCCAGATGCCGAGCTGGTGGTGCAGCGTCTCGATCGGGTTGACGCCAAGATCGTTCGTGAACGCGCGGAAGATCAGGTGCCCCAGAGGGATGAGGCAGAGCGCGAACACGATCCACGGCAGCGCGCGATCGCGCAATGGCAGCGCCATTAGAAATAGCGCCTCAGATCCATGTTCCGGTACATCGCAGCGACATGTTCGCCGTAACCGTTGAACATCAGCGTTGGGCGGCGGCGGAATTCGCCGATGCGCCGTTCGCTCGCTTGGCTCCAGCGTGGATGGTCCACTTCCGGGTTCACGTTGGAATAGAAGCCGTATTCGCGCGGCTGTGAATCGTTCCACGCCGTGCGCGGCTGGCGGTTCGTGAACGAGATGCGCGTGATCGATTTGATGCTCTTGAAGCCGTATTTCCACGGCAC
>CAZXNY010000468.1:0-2097 GCA_964642205.1 uncultured Caulobacteraceae bacterium | reverse complement strand
CAACCTTGGCAAGGTTGTGCTCTACCCCTGAGCTACGCCCGCATCCGTGGGGTTCGGGGACGGTTGCCCGTCCCTAGAGGGGCGGTGATATCGCAGAGGGGCCGCGCGGGCGCAAGGGGCGATGCGGCGGGCGCGCGAACATCCACAACACCCATCCCCGGATTGGCTGAAGGCCAAGTCCGGGGCCCTTACGCTCAGCGCGCTGTGATTATGGGTCCCGGACTGCCGCTGCGCGGCATCCGGGAATGGGTGGCGATGCGGCGCTGATGGCCGCTGGGTTCCGGGTCGCGCTTCGCGCGCCCGGAATGAGGGCGCAATAGCTCTTGGGTCAGTCGCGCGAGAGGCCCGCGGCGGCGAGGCGCTCCAGGTACTCGCGCTGGCGGGCGTCGCGGTTGCGGCCGAGGTCGCGGAGGAAATCCCAGCTGAAGAGACCGCTGTTGTGCCCATCGTCGAACGCGATGCGCACGGCGTAGCGGCCGACCGGCTCGGCGCCCGCAACGCCGACGCCGCGCTTGCCGCCAACGATGCGCTTTTCCGGGCCGTGGCCGCGCTCCTCCGCCGATGGGCTTTCCACGCGCAGCAACTCGAACGGCAGCTCGTAGCGCTCGCCATTGTCGAAGGTGACGAGCAGCGCGCGCTTGGCGCGGTCGAACAACAGATCTTGCGGCCAGGGCCGCGCAGCTTGGCTCATTCGTCCGGCCCAAGCTCGCGCGCTTCGTCGGCGATCAGGATCGCGACGCCATCGCGCACGGGATAGGCAAGCCGCGCGGTGACGCTCACCAACTCGCGCTTCTCACGATCGTAGCGGAGCGGCGCGCGCGATTGCGGGCACACCAGCACTTCAAGGAGCTTGGGATCGACCTCCTCGCCGCTTGCAAGCGCTTCGCTCACTGCAAACGGCCATCGGGCGCGGCGCCCATTTCCAAGAGCGCGATCAGCGCGGCGCAGCGATCGGACAACGTCTCTGCTTCCAGCAGCGCTTGCTTGGCCGGCGCATCGAACGGGCAGAGCGTGGAGACGGCGTTGACAAGCGCCTCGGTCGGCGCGCCATCGACGGCGCTCCAATCGGCCTGATAGCCGTGCGTATCGACGTAGCGTTGCAGCGCGTTGCGCAGTTTCTCGCGATCGATGCGCACGCGCTTGGGGCTCGTGAGATCGCTCGCGAATTCATCGTAGCTCACCAACGCTTGGCGATAGGGCGTGGCGGCCGGCGCTTCCTGCGTGATGCGGAAGCGGCACACGCCCGTCAGCGTGATGAGGTAGCGCCCATCATCTGTCTCCGCGAATGAGGTGATGCGCCCCACCGTGCCGACCTCGGTCAGCGGCGGCGCGAGCACGGGCGCGCTGTCCGCTGGCTGGATCATGCCGATGAGCCGCTCATCGGCGAGCGCATCGTCGATCATATTGAGATAGCGCGGCTCGAAGATGTTGAGCGGCAGCTGGCCGCGCGGAAACACGATCGCGCCTGTCAGCGGAAAGATCGGAATGGCCGCCGGCAAATCCGACGGTTTGCGATAGCCGAATGCGCTCATGGAATAGCGCCTCTCAGATCAATCAATCAGCGTTCTGCGTCACGAAAAGACCAGCGAAGATAGCTTGCGCCGCCCGCGCTTGGCGATGTCGGAATTGAAGCCGGCGGCGTCGAAAATTTTCAGCAATTGAATACGCGCGGCGTCGTCGTTCCAGCCACGCTCTTTGCTCATGATCGCGATCAAGTGATCGACGGCGGCTTCGTGATCGCCGCGCGCCGCGAGCGCGCCGGCGAGATCGAAGCGCGCTTGATGATCGGCGGGGTTCGCATCGACCGCCTTTTGCAGCGCCGTGAGTTCATCGGCGCCCGGCGCGCTAGCGGCGAGATCGAGCGCGGCTTTGACGCCCTGAATTTCGGAATCGTTCGCCTTTTCCGGCGGGGCCAATTCGATGATCTGGCGCGCTTGCTCTGTCTCGCCGCCTTGCAGATAGGCGCGCGCGAGGCCTGCGATGGCTTTGACGTTTTCCGGATCGATCTGCAGCGCACTCGCGTAACCCTGCGCGGCGCCGCCGATGTCGCCGAGCTTCAGGCTCTCGGCCGCTTCCGCGAGCAGCGCTTCCACATCT
>CAZXNY010000467.1:0-2101 GCA_964642205.1 uncultured Caulobacteraceae bacterium | reverse complement strand
GATGGCGGCTTCGATCGAAGCTTGATCGGCCGAGGCCACCTTCACGGTGCCGTCGTCTTCCACGTTCACCTTCGCGCCGGTCTTTTCCACGATTTCGCGGATGACCTTGCCGCCCGTGCCGATCACGTCCCGGATCTTATCGACCGGGATTTGGATCTGCACGATGCGCGGCGCGTTGGCGCCGACTTCGCCGCGCGATTGCGACAGCGCTTTGTTCATCTCGCCGAGGATGTGCATCCGCGCGTCATGAGCCCGCGCGAGCGCGACCTTCATGATCTCTTCGTTGATGCCCGCGACCTTGATGTCCATCTGGAGCGCGGTGACGCCCTGATCGGTGCCCGCGACCTTGAAGTCCATGTCGCCGAGGTGATCCTCGTCGCCGAGAATGTCGGTCAGCACTTCAAAGCCGTAGCTCTCGAGAATGAGACCCATCGCAACGCCCGCGACCGGGCGCGCGATCGGAACGCCAGCGTCCATCATCGCGAGCGATGAGCCGCAGACGGTCGCCATCGACGATGAACCGTTGGACTCGGTGATCTCCGAGACGATGCGCAGCGTGTACGGGAATTGCTCGGCAGTCGGCAGCACGGCCTTCATCGCGCGATACGCGAGCTTGCCGTGGCCAATATCACGCCGGCTCGGCGCGCCCATGCGGCCCGTCTCCCCGACCGAATAAGGAGGGAAGTTGTAGTGCAGCAGGAAGCGCTCTTTCGTCGTCCCGCCAAGCGCATCCATGTACTTTTCATCTTCGCTCGTGCCGAGCGTGGCGACAACAACGGCTTGCGTTTCACCACGCGTGAAGAGCGCGCTGCCGTGCGTCCGGGGCAGGAAGCCGACTTCCGACACGATCGGGCGAACCTTATCGACCGGACGGCCATCGATGCGGCCTTTGTCCTTCACGATGCGCGAGCGGACGATGTCGCTCTCGACTTCCTTGAACGCTTCCTTGAACTGGTTCGCGTCCACGCCGGTCGGATTGGCTTCGCTGAGCACCAGCGCCTTCTTGGCTTTGTCGCGCGCGGCGCCGACGGCGTCGTGACGCTCGTCTTTCTTGACGATCTTGTAGGCGTTGGCGACGTCCGTGCCGACGAGATCGGAAATCTGCTTCTTCAGCGGCGCGATATCGACCGGCGTAAAGTCGAACGGATCCTTCGCGGATTGTTCGGCCAATTGGATGATCGCATCGATCACCGGCTGCATGCCTTTGTGACCGACCGAAAGCGCCTGGAGCATTTGCTCTTCCGAGAGCTCCTTCACTTCGGATTCGACCATCATGATCGCGTCGGCCGTGCCGGCCATGACGAGATCGAGGCGGCTGTCCTTCATTTGCGCGATCGTCGGGTTCAGCACGGGGCGGTCATCGATCCAGCCCACGCGCGAGCAGCCGATCGGCCCGAGGAACGGCACGCCGGAAATCGTGAGCGCTGCGGACGCCGCGACCATCGCGAGAATGTCGCTCTCGTTTTCATTGTCCCACGACATCACCGTGACGATGACTTGCACTTCGTTCTTGAAGCCATCGACGAAGAGCGGACGGATCGGGCGGTCGATCAGGCGCGACAGCAGCGTCTCACGCTCGCTCGGCTGGCCTTCACGCTTGGGGTAGCCGCCCGGAATGCGGCCGGCGGCGTAATACTTCTCTTGGTAGTTCACCGTGAGCGGGAAGAAATCTTGGCCCGGCTTGGCTTCCTTTGCGTAGACCACGGTGGCGAGCAGCGCTGTCTCACCCCAGGTGGCGAACACCGCGCCATCGGCTTGGCGCGCAACGCGCCCGGTTTCGAGGGTCAGCTTGCGGCCGGCCCAATCGATTGAAACGGATTTCGTATCGAACATCTTACATCTCCGGGCGTCACGGCCCCTGCCGTGCGCCCTCGTCGTCGTTCCACGCAGACGGCGGATCCGCCTGCGTCCTAAGCCCCCTCCCCGCGAGGGGAGGGGGTTGGGGGGTGGGGTGAACCTCGACTGTTCGGATGTGAGCGCGCTATGCGCTCGCGAAAATCTTGGTGGTCGGGATTCACCCCACCCCCCGCCCCCCTCCCCTCATGAGGGGAGGGGGAGCAGCGCCGTTTAGCGGCGCAGGCCCAGACGCTCGATCAGCGAC
>CAZXNY010000466.1:0-2123 GCA_964642205.1 uncultured Caulobacteraceae bacterium | reverse complement strand
CGATACGCCGCCCGCGCTCGCCGACGGCAACCAGCTGGAGCTGGCGCTCTTGAACCTCGTCGTCAACGCGCGCGATGCGATGCCGGACGGCGGACGCGTGACCATCGCGGCGGCGCGCGCGCCGCGCCGCGACCGGCCCGCGAACGAAAGCTGGGTGCGCATCGCGGTGACCGATACGGGCGTCGGGATGGACGAAGCGACGCTGAAACGCGCCGTCGAGCCGTTCTTTTCGACCAAGGGCGTTGGCAAAGGCACGGGCCTCGGGCTCTCGATGGTGCACGGCCTTGCCGGGCAATTGGGCGGCGCGCTCGAAATTTCCTCGACGCCGCGCGTCGGGACCACCGTCGAGCTCTTCCTCCCCGTCGCGGATTCCGCGCCGGAATCTGCGGCGAACGACGCCGCGGAACCAAAGCCCGCGATCGGCGCGGTGCTGCTCGTCGATGACGAAGACCTCGTGCGCGCCTCGACGCGCGAGATGCTCGAAGAACTGGGCTACTCGGTCTCCGATGTTTCCTCCGCACAGGCGGCGCTGACGCTGTTGGAGACGGGCGCGGCGTTCGATTGGTGCGTGACCGATCACATGATGCCGGGCATGACGGGCGCCGATCTTGCGCGCGCGGTGCGCCAGCGGCGGCCGAACGTGAAGGTGCTGGTGATCTCCGGCTATGCCGGCGTCGATGCGATCGCGCCCGATCTGCCGCGTCTCGCAAAACCGTTCCGGCTTGAGGAACTTGGCCGCCTGCTCGCCGACGGGTGAACGCCGGAACCGAGTGCGCGCCATACCGTTCGCTCCAAATAGCATATGGAGCTGACGATGAAGAGCGAACGCGACTTCGAAGAAAAGTTTTGGAAGGCCATCAAGTCCGACCGCACGATCATGTTGGGGCTTTCCGGCAGCCATGACGATGCACAGCCGATGACGGCGCAGCTCGACGGCGACAAGGAAAGCGGACCGATTTACATCTTCACGTCGAGCGACACCGATCTGGTGCGCCAGCTCGAAACTGCTGCGGAAGCGACGGCGCAGTTCTCATCCAAAGGCCACGACCTTTTCGCGGCGATGCGCGGACGGCTTTCGCTCTACAACGACCGCGCGACGATCGACCGGTTGTGGAGCCCGTTCGTGGCGGCATGGTTCGAAGGCAAGAACGACCCGAAGCTGCGTCTTCTGCGCTTCGATCTCGACCACGCGCATGTCTGGCTGAACGAGAACAGCCTGTTTGCGGGCGTGAAGCTGATGCTCGGCAGCGATCCGAAGAAGGATTACGCCGACAAGAGCGCGGACATCCGCCCGTCGTAACTTACGACTCGATCGGGAGCCCCTGCTCCCGCCACGCCTTCATGCCGCCGTCGAGCGCGACCGCCCGGGTAAATCCCATCTTGCGGAGCGTATCGGCGGCGAGCGTGGAGATTTTTCCGAACTCGCACACCGTCACGATCCGGATCGTGGGATCCGGCAGTTCGTCGTTGACACGCAACTCAAGTTGGCCGCGCGGCAACAGGCGCGCGCCGGGAATGCGGTCCTTCGCGTATTGATCGCGCTCGCGCACGTCGAGCACGATGAGATCGTTCGGGCGGCGCGCGACCTGCGCGTTGAGCTCGGTCAGGGAAATGAACGGCACGGCGTCCGCGGCGGCGGCCAGCAATTCCGCGACGCTCGATCCGCCGCTCATGTTCACACGCAGCGCCTCTGTGAGGTGCGTCGGCATCGAGAGATCGAGCGCGCGCATCATGGCGATGAACTCGGCGCGATCTTTCTTTTGCAGACGCGGATTGGTCTCGATCTCAGCGCCGATCGTGGTCGTGTCGCGGCCTTTGTATTCGTGCGCGGGATAGACAGAGAGCGCAGGATCGAGCTTCAGCAGCTTCTCGAACAGGCTCTCATAGAGCATCTCGGGATCGCCCGTCGGCAGATCGGTGCGGCCGGTACCGCCGATCAGCAGCGTGTCGCCGGTGAAGACTCGGTCGCCGGCGACCAGGCACATCGAATCGCGGGTGTGCCCTGGCGTATGCAAAGCGGTGAGCCGCAGATTGCCGACCTTCAGCACGTCCCCCTCATCGAGGCGGATGTCGACATAGGGCGCGGGGGCGAGGCGGTGCATCACCACCGGCGCCTTGAATTC
>CAZXNY010000465.1:0-2126 GCA_964642205.1 uncultured Caulobacteraceae bacterium | reverse complement strand
GGTTGACGGCGCCGGCGGACGCGAACGGCCCGTAGAACTTGCCTTTAAAGCTCTTGGCGCCGCGATGCTTCATCAGGCAGGGCGCGGCGTGATCGGTGCGGATCGCGATATAGGGGAAGCTCTTATCGTCGCGCATCAGCACGTTGAAGCGGGGCTTCAAACGCTTGATGAGGTTGGTCTCAAGGAGCAGCGCTTCGGTTTCGGTCTGCGTGACGATGAACTCCATCGCCGCCGTCAGCGTGATCATCCGGTAGATCTGGTTGGCGTGCGCGCGGCCCTGCGCGTATTGCGCGACGCGCGCCTTGAGGTTGCGCGCCTTTCCCACGTAGAGCACCGCGCCATCCGCGCCGATCATGCGATAGACGCCGGGCTTGGCCGGCAGGCGCTTCAACTCATCCTTGATAACCTCGACGCCGATCACACGCGCCGTTTGCGCAGCTTCCCCGGGAAGCGCGGCAAGGTCCGGCAGGTCTGGCTTATCGGCGGTGGCCATCGAGAGAGACTTGGCGCGCGCCGGGCGCGATTTCAATTCTTTGTTCACGAGACGCGAATGCTGCCGCCGCACTTGTCAGCACATTGGCAAGCAAGATGAGCAAAGTATAAAGCAAATTATTCCAGCGGCTTTGCGGCTTCGTTTACCTCGCCAGTGCAAAATTGGGACAATGAACTCTCGATTTTGAATGCCCAGGGGCGGGACAGATGACGAGCCAGACCAGCGAGCGGGCCAAGTATGAGGCCGCCGGCGGATCGGACGATTTAGAGACGGCTGAGCGCGTCGAATCCGGCGTGCGCTCGCGTCTGCCGCGCATCATCAGCGCGCTTTTCACGACGGCGGTCTGTTCGATTTGGATCGGACCGTGGGCGCTGCTGTGGCTCGCGGCGTATTCGGCCATGGAGCACGGCTTCAATCCGTGGTTCCGCGACAACCATATCATTCCGCATATGCGCACCGATCCGATGCGCGCGGGCCGCAACGCGATGGTCAACATCGTTGTGGGCGCGGCGCTCTGGGTTGCGGGCTGGGGCTCGGCTTGGATCGTAGGCGGCTCCGACGCGGCGTTCGTCGCGGGGCTCTATTTTGCCGCCACCGCGATGCATGCGCTGATCTATTTCGGCGCGCAGCGCGAGAGCTTCATCGCATGCATGCTGCCAGCGACGCTGATGGCGATCGTTGCGCCGTTCTTCACCGAAACGAGCCCGCTCCTGATTGCGGTGATGCTCGCGGCGCTCGCGCAATCGATCATGCAAACGAGCTTCGCGCGCCAGGATCGCAACGCGATTATGAAGCACCTCTGGAAGAGCCAGGCCAAAATCAAGGCCGCCCAGAAGGCCTCGATGGCGAAGTCGCAGTTCCTGGCCACGATGAGCCACGAGCTCCGGACGCCGCTCAACGCCGTGATCGGCTATGCGGAAATTCTGGAAGAAGACCTCGCCGACGACGGCATGGCCGACAAGGCCGAGGATGCGGCGCGCATCCGCCGCTCGGCGCGCGATCTGCTGCTTCTGATCAACGAAATTCTCGACTTCTCGAAGATCGAGGCTGGGCGCATGGAAGTGGCGCTTGGGCCCGTGAATGTCCGCGAAGTCATCGATGACGTGATGCGCACGACGGCGCACATTTCCGAATCGCACAACGACAAAATCGTCATCGAATTCACCAGCGACATCGGCGAGATCGTGACGGATGGACAGCGGCTGCGGCAGTGCTTGCTCAACCTCGTCTCGAACGCGTGCAAGTTCACCGAGAACGGCACGGTGACCGTGCGCGCGGCGCTCGAAGGCGAAGGCACGCGCCAGAAGCTGCGCATCGACGTGATCGACACCGGCTGCGGCATCTCGGCCGAAGATTCCAAGCGTCTCTTCCAGCCGTTCGTGCAGGCCGATGGCACACTGACGCGCGCGAAGGGCGGCACGGGCCTGGGCCTTGTCATTACCAAGCGCCTCGCGGAACTGCTCGGCGGCGATGTGACGTTTACAAGCGCCGAAGGCCAAGGCTCGACGTTCACACTGCGCGTGAAGGCGCATGAGGCGAAGGCCGAAACGCGCACGCATGGCGAGGGGCCGACGATCTTGGTGATCGAAGACGAAGCGTCCGCACGCGATCTCTTCCGCCGCGCGCTCGGGCG
>CAZXNY010000464.1:0-2126 GCA_964642205.1 uncultured Caulobacteraceae bacterium | reverse complement strand
AGCGCGGTCTGTCCGCCCATCGTGGGCAGCAGCGCGTCGGGGCGCTCCTGCGCGATGATCCTGGCGAGCGTGCGCCAGTTGATCGGTTCGATATAGGTGGCGTCCGCCAGCCCCGGGTCGGTCATGATCGTGGCTGGGTTCGAATTGACCAGCACCACCCGGTAGCCCTCGGCCTTGAGGGCCTTCACGGCCTGGACGCCGGAATAATCGAACTCGCACGCCTGACCGATGATGATCGGACCCGCGCCGATGATCAGAACTGAGGAGATATCCGTCCGTTTGGGCATGCGTTCTCCACGGCGGGACTCAGGTCCCCCGGGCCAAAACCGCGCGTGCTTAGCGGGGGGGCGCCTCCGGCGCAAGTTTGGGTGCGGCCAAGAGGCCCTGGAGCGCAGCCCAGACCATTTCAGGGCTGATGGCCGCCATCAGCGCGCCGCCCTCGAGAACCGGTTCGAAGCCGAACAGAATGGGCCCGCCGGCGGGGTGGGGGGTGTCGATCCCATGGGCCCCAACCCCGCCCCAGCGCGCGGCCCTGGTCGGGCCGTGAAGGCCGATGGTCGGCGCGCCCAGCGCTGCCGCGAGGTGCAGCACCCCGGTATCGACGCTGACCACCCCAGCCGCCCGCTCGATCGCCCCCGCCAGCGCCGGGAGCGGCAATTGGCCGGCAAGCGATACGCCGCCCGTGGCCTGCGCCAGGGGCTCCACCGCCGCCTTGTCGATCGGCGCGCCCGTGAAGGCCACGCGGTATCCGGCGCCGCCTGCGAGGGCGGCGAGGGCCGCCCAATGCGCGTCCGGCCAAGCCTTGGCGGCCGCCTGTGAGCCCCCTGCTTGCGTGTGGAAGAGGAGCGTGCGCCCCCAATCGAGCTCAAGGCCGGGCGCGGGCCATCCGCGCTTCAAGGCCGGCCCGTAGGCGCCAGCGAACCCGAGCGCCTGCGCCATCGCTGCGAAGTTCTGGACCTCGTGGCGGCTCGTCAGGTGCGGAACGGGAATGTCGAACGCCCGCGCGCGCGCCTGGCCTTCGGAATCGAACCCGACCGAGACGCCGCCCGAAAGCCGCGCCACCAGCGCCGTCGCGCGCGGCCAGGGCGTCAGATCGATCGTGAGATCGGGCGCAAATGCACGCACCGCGCTAACCGCCGCCCACGGCTTGTTGAACGCAACGACGCGCGTTTCGAACTGCGCATCGATCAGCTGCATTGCGCCCGCATTGCTCGCGCCCGCGAACACGGTAAGCGCCGATTCAGGATGCGTGCGCGCCAGATGCGCGATCACGCCGGAGCTGATGATCGCATCGCCGATCGCCGTCGGTTGCAGTACGGCGATGCGTTGCGGCGCGTGCGGCAGCGCGCGCGGCGTGCGCGAAAGCGCAGCAATCAAAGGCGCGCCCGCCAAACGGTCCAACCGCCGCATCAAATCCGAAGAACGCGCCACGAACCGTCCTAAATCGAAACACGCCGCGCGTACACGCAGCTCACATCTATTCACGTGCGCGCGTCATGCCGCGCAAGCGGGAAAACACGCGGTTAACAGCGCTAATCGCAAACGAAGATTTACCCTTTCGGAAAAGCGGACGTTAAGAGGAGTTTGATAAGCCTGTGGGCTAAGGCAGGCGGATCTCTACCTCATGGCCCACGCTCTTCTGACGCCGGTTCGGCGCGCTCTTTCCCGTTTCCAGCGCGATACGCGCGGCAACGTGGCGATGATTTTTGCGCTCTGTGCGGCGGCCCTCATCGGCATGGTCGGCCTCACGGTCGACTTCACCCGCGCTCAGTCCTTGCGCGCGCAAATGCAGAACGCTGTCGACGGCGCCGTGCTGGTCGCCGAGCGCAGCTCGAACTTGCCTGCCGCCGAGCGCGACGCGGCCGCGCGCGCCTATTTCGATCAGACGCTCGGCACGCAGCCTGTGCAGGGCGACATCAATTTCCGCGTGATCGCGCTGCAGACCGGCGGCCACCGTGTCGAAGCCAGCGGCTATTTCGACAACGGTCTCTCGCTCGTTGCGCGCATGCTCGGTTCATCGACGGCGGGCAATTGGAACGTCGCGGTCGCCGCCGAAGCGCAGGCCGAAGCGAGCCCGCCGATCGAAGTCGCGCTCGTGCTCGACAACACCGGCTCGATGTCGAACG
>CAZXNY010000463.1:0-2128 GCA_964642205.1 uncultured Caulobacteraceae bacterium | reverse complement strand
GCGCCGATCAGCGCGTAGATCGCGATCTGCGCAAGCGCGGCGATCCGCATCGGCGCCGGGTAGGCGCCTTCGACCATGCCGCCCATCGCATATCTGCCGAGCGGGGCGCCGAGGGCGAGCGCGAGCTGAAAGAGCGCTAGCGCGCCGAGGAGCGCGAAGAGCACGTAGGCGGCGAACTCCGCGCTTGGCATCAGAGGCCGGCCAGAAACGCGCGCATCTCCGCCGCAAGCTCGCGGTCTTCCGGCGTGAGGCCGCCGAAGCCGCCGTGGGGCATCCCGTCCCAGACGTGTAGTTCGGCCCGGACGCCCGCGCTGCGCAGGCGCCGGTGCATGCGCACAGCGTTGGAGAGGAAGAGATCGCGCGTGCCGGCCTGCAGGAAGGTGGGACAAAAGCCCTTCGTGAAATCGCCGAACAGCGGCGAGAGATAGGGGTGCGAAAGGTCGGCGCCGCCCGCGTAGAGTGCGTTCACCTCGGTGAGGCGCGCGGTGAGCACCGTATCGAGCCCCATCAGCGTTTCGAACGTGTCGCCGCTTTCGGTGAGATCGACTTCCGGCGTGAGCAGGATCGCGCCGGCGGGCAGCGGTAGGCCTTCGTCCCGCGCGCGCAGGATCAGCGCGCCGGCAAGATTGCCGCCAGCGCTCGTGCCGGAGACGACGATGCGTTTTGGATCGAACGCCGCGAGCATGTCGCGGTAGAGCGCGAGCGCATCGTCGAGCGCGGCCGGGTAGGGGTGATCGGGCGGGACGCGATAGTCGAGCGAGTGGACGACGCGCCCGGTGCGCAGCGCCATCGCGGCGGCCTCGAACGGCACCATCTTGCCGCCGCCGAACACGAGCGCACCGCCGTGGAGGTTGAGGATGACCTGCTCGCGGTCGATCAGCCGCTCGGCTTGCGGCGTGATGACGTGAACGTCGCGGCCCGCGACCTGGCGCACGGCGCGATCGACCTTGAATTTGGGCAGCAGCGGCTCAGCCATCGACCAGGAGAACGCGTCGCTTGCCGCGATGAGGCGGCGCCAGCCGTCCTTGTCGGTCAGTGCCGGGTACTCGCGGCGGGGCGGGCGGGGCGTTTGAAGCGCGGCGCGTGCGGCTTCGCTGGCGGGCGGCAACGGAATGGACCGGGCTGGAAGTGCAACAGCGCCGGTTTTCGGGGTCGTTTCGGACATTCGAGGCCGCTCCGAAGCAGAGGATGAACGGAACCATAAGGCGCCTCTCCAGGAGGCGCCCCGTCCTGCAAGCTTAGTCTGCGCAGATCGGGCCTTCACCCCTCGGGCGACGCGCCGTAGAAGGGGCGCCGCGAGAGGCCGCACCCCATATTGGCGTGGCCCCCAGACTGACGAAGTCATTTGATCCGAAGGATCCACTCTCATCATGGCGGACGACGGCCGCAGCCTGCCCAACGCAGCGCTTCTTGAAACAAGCTTCCTCTACGGCGCCAACGCGGTGTTCGTGGAGCAGATGTACGCCAGATTCCTGGACGATCCGGCCTCGGTCGATCCGTCTTGGCGGGCGTTCTTCGCGCAGCTGCGCGACACGCCGGACGACGTGCGCAGCGCGGTGGATGGCCCATCCTGGTACCGCCCGGAAATCGCCAGGCCGAAGGCGACCGAAACGACGGCGCTGCTAGACGGCAACTGGGCCGCGCTTTCAGACAAGATGGAATCCAAGGTCCGCGAGCGGCTGCCGAAGGCCTCGATCGTGGATGTGCAATCTGCGGCGCGCGACAGCGTGCGCGCGCTGATGATGATCCGCGCGTACCGCACGCGCGGCCACTTGGCGGCGAATCTCGATCCGCTGGGTCTTGAGCAGCCGGTGAGCCCGGAAGAGCTCGATCCGCAAAGCTTTGGGTTTGCGCCCGCCGATTACGACCGCCCGATCTTCATCGATGGCGTGCTCGGCCTCGAAAGCGCGACCGTCAGCGAAATGCTCGCGATCCTGAAGCGGACCTATTGCGGGACGTTCGGCGCCGAGTTCATGCACATCACCGATCCGCGCGAGAAGGCGTGGATTCAGGAACGCATCGAAGGGCCTGACAAAGAAATCGCGTTCACCGTCGAAGGCAAGCGCGCCATCCTGAAGAAGTTGATCGAGGGCGAAGTGTTCGAAAGCTTCGTCCATAAGCGCCATCC
>CAZXNY010000462.1:0-2130 GCA_964642205.1 uncultured Caulobacteraceae bacterium | reverse complement strand
GGATCGTCGCCATGGCGGAAGCTGTCGCCAAGGAAACCGGCGTGACGATCCCCTACACGGTCGGCACGATGATCGAACTGCCGCGCGCGGCGCTGCGCGCGGGCGAGATCGCGGAAGCGGCGGACTTCTTCTCGTTCGGCACCAACGACCTCACGCAATCGACGCTTGGGCTCTCGCGCGACGACGCGGGCAAGTTCTTGAACACCTACGTCGAGAAAGGCGTGTTCGAGAAAGATCCGTTCGTATCGATGGACCTCGATGGCGTCGGCGAGATGGTGTCGATCGCAAGCGAACGGGGGCGCAAGACGCGCGCAGGATTAAAGCTCGGCATCTGCGGTGAACACGGCGGCGATCCCGCGTCGGTCGCGTTCTGCGATGCGCAGGGGCTTGATTATGTGTCGTGTTCGCCGTTCCGCGTGCCGATCGCGCGGCTCGCTGCAGCACAGGCCGCGCTGACCGCAAAAGCGTGACAACGTTGTCATAATTGAAGATTTCGCCGTTGCGCGCGTTGTTCCCGCATGCGGCCGGCCGACGCAGTTAACGCAACGGCGGCCCCGTCTTTGCAGCGCGATCTGGCGAAACTTCCGGCGTGCGGCGCCTGCGCTGTTGCAGAACCGACGCAGCCGGCCAGATAAGACTGTCCACAGGGCAGGCATTAACATATTGTCAATCGCCCACCTAGGGCGCCGCGTGTAAGGGCGCTTGATCAGCGGGCAGTATGTCCGAGCTTTGACTGCGGTACGTGATGGTTCAATTCGGCACAAAACTGCCGATCACTCCATCGCGATTAAGTAGGGGTTAAGCATTTTGGGACTTTTCTGGCTTCGACTTGCCAACTTTGCGGGAAGCGTACGCGCCCAAATAATGGTTGAGATCGAACGCAATCCAATGGCGATGCGCCAAGGCGCAGCAGCCGTCGCCTGTATGGCGGCAGCGGCTGTGGCGATGCCCGTCATCTATCACCGCGCCGCCGATCAGCGTGACGGCGCCGAAACGGCTCAAGCGACGTCGTATCAAACGGCGCTGGGCGCAGACTTGTTCACACGCGGCGAGCCGCAAGCGCAGATCCAACTCGCAGCTGTCCGCAGCGGCGATGGGCTCCGCGCCCGCGGCTCAGCTCCGCTGACGAGCGGCGTCGATACGCACGCCATGCTGGTGCAGGCCGCTCTGCGCGGTCCGCTGGCGGACGTTGCGAACGAGCCGTCCGACAAAGCCGTTAACGCCCGCGAGCTGAGCTGCCTCTCGCAAGCGATCTATTACGAAGCGCGCGGCGAGACCTACCAAGGCCAAGTCGCCGTCGCTGAAGTGGTGATGAACCGGGCGCGCTCGGGCGTGTATCCGGGCTCGATCTGCGGCGTCGTCTACCAAGGCTCGCACCGTGCGACGGGTTGCCAATTCACCTTCACCTGCGATGGTTCGCTGAACCGCCGCCCGCGTGGCGCGGCCTGGGCCCGCTCGCAGCAGGTCGCCCGCCAGGTCATGCTTGGCTACACGCGCCCGATCACGGCGCGCGCGACGCACTATCACACCACCGCGATCGATCCGTACTGGTCCTCGAGCCTGATCGAGACGGGCCGCATCGGCGAGCACGTGTTCTATCGCTTCCCGAACCGCGCTGAGCGCGCAGCGCTCGTCGCCGCCGGCCTCATCCGCCGCGCGCCGCGTGGCGCTGTGGCCGCCGAAGAAGCTGTCGCGCCGCCGATCGACCTTGAAGCCGGCGAGCCGGCCGTGATCGAAGTCGATGCGACCGCGCCGGATGATGCGGCGCCAGCCGTCACTGCGCCGATCACGACGGCGCCCGCCGCCGATGCGCCGATCTCGGCTCGCGCAGCGAACGACGAAATCTCCACCTGATCCTCACGCCTGGCGACGATGCGGCCCCGCTTAGGCGGGGCCGTTTTCGTTTAGGCGCGCTTCAGCGCTGACGGCGCCGTTCCGTAGAGCCGGGCGAAGGCGCGGCGCATGCGTTCGGGATCGCCAAAGCCCGTATCGCGCGCCACGCTCTGCACCGAGCGCGCGCCGCTTTCGAGCGCCGCGCGCGCAGCTTCCGCGCGCAAGCGTTCAACCGCTTTTGCGGGCGTCATGCCGGTTTCTTCGTGAAACGCGCGCGCAAAGTGCCGTTCGCTCATG
>CAZXNY010000461.1:0-2161 GCA_964642205.1 uncultured Caulobacteraceae bacterium | reverse complement strand
ACTTCAACCCGCGAAACTTCGCCGGATACGCCAGCAGCGCCGCGAGCGACGCCGCGCCCGCGCCTTCGACGACGGTTTTTTCCACGTTGCAGTAAAGCGCGATCGCACGCTCGAAATCCGGCTCCTCGATCAGCAGCACTTCATCGATCAGCGGCCTCGCAACCGCGTACGAAAGATCGCCAACCTGTTTGACCGCGATGCCTTCCGCGATCGTGTGCCCGCCGGCCTTCGCCTGCATGCCGCGCATCTTCGCGGTGAATGAAGGATACATCGCCGGCTCAAGGCCGATGATGCGGATATCCGGATTGTGGTGGCGCGCCACGGTCGCCACGCCCGCGATCAGCCCGCCCCCGCCGATCGGCACCGGCAGCACATCAAGCTCCGGCATGTCCTCAAGCATTTCGAGCGCGACGGTCCCTTGCCCGCTCATCACGTCCGGATCGTTGAACGGATGCACGAACGTCAGATCGCGCGCCGCGCGCAGATCCATCGCGTGCTCGGCCGCTTCATCGAACGTCTCGCCCTTCAGCACGACTTCCGCCCCGAAGAACCGCGTCTGCTGCACTTTCACGAACGGCGTGTTCACCGGCATCACGATCGTAACCGGCACGCCAAGGCGCTGGCCGTGATACGCAAGGCCCTGCGAGTGATTGCCGGCCGACGCGGTGATGACGCCCGCCTTCTTCTCCGCAGGCGTCAGCTGCAGCAGCTTGTTGAGCGCGCCGCGCTCTTTATAGGCCGCCGTGAACTGGACGTTCTCGAACTTCACCCAGACATCGGCGCCGGTAATCGCCGAAAGCGTCCGTGACGGGCGCATAGGCGTGCGCTCGACCTGCCCCTTAATGCGCTGGGCGGCCTCCACGATCTGCTCATAGGTGACTGCGGGCGCAGCGTTACGCCCGGTTGCTTGGTCCGGCATGGCGGGCGGACCCTAGTGGGCGTCGCCCGGCAACACAAATGCGTGCGCGGTGGGTCAGCCAGCCGGCGCCGCGAGGCCACGCATCAGGTCGATCCGGCGCATCGCCTTGCCCGGCAGCTCCGCCAGCGCCTTTTGCGGCGCCCGCTCGAGCTGCACGCGCGCCGCATAGGCCGCCCGGCGCGCCAGGCCAGAAAGCGTCGGCCCGCTCGCCGCGCCCGAGGTCAGCTCACGCTGCCCCGTCGCGAGCTGGCGTTTGTACTGATAGCCGCCCGGCCCGAAATCGACTTCGGCGTGGCCATTGTCGCCCGCCCACTCGATCGCCCAGCGCGCCAGCGCAACGCCCGGCGAATACGCTTCGAACGCCGGATTGTGCGCGATGATCCAATCGTGCAGCACGCCTTCGCTGCGCAGGAAGTAACTCGCCGCAACGAGCGTCTCGCCCACCGTCATCGTGAAGAGCGCGCCGCGACAGCCGGGCGCATCGCTCTCGAACGTTGCATCGAGCACGCGCGCGATCCACGGCGTTGTCCAAATATCCGGCTGGCCCGAACGCAGCAGCTGCATGCGTTTCCAGCCCAGCATCTGCCCAAAATGCGCGCGGCTTTTCGAGAGCGCCGTGAACTGCGCCTCGCCGCGCTCCTTGCCCATCTTGCGGAGCTTCTTATCGGTCTGGCGCACGAACTCCGCGCGCCGCTCCTTGAGCCCCGCGCGATACGCCGCGCCGCCCTCTCTCACATCGACGATCCAAGACCCTTCGCGCACCGCTTCATGCGGCGCGAAGAATGTCTGTCCCGCCGGCACATGCGTGAGATCGAGCCGCCCAACGCGCAGCGCCCGGCAAAGCTCGGCCGCGCTCACAGGCAGATCGGCCGCACCGACGATCCCCTGATAATCCGCGATCGGCGCGCCAAGGCCCATCGCCGCGAAGCGCGAGCGCCGTTGCGCACCAAGAAACCCCTTGATCGTTCCGTGCTCAGAAAGAACCGCGATGCGCGCGTCCGGCCGCTCTTCGCCAACCATCAGCGCCCAATCTGGGCTCAGATACGGGCTCGCGAGGCCATTTTGGGCCTGCAGACCGCGCCAAACGGCAATCTCGGGAGCCGTCAGCTCCTTGGGATGGATCACTTCGATACGCACGCGCGGGCCCCGCCGGAAATTCTCCCAGCGGGCGAGCAAGAGCCAGGCCGCTCGCCTTCGCTCGACATTCATGCTCCCCCGCTCGCGGGGGAGCAGTCGGCCGCA
>CAZXNY010000460.1:0-2164 GCA_964642205.1 uncultured Caulobacteraceae bacterium | reverse complement strand
ACAACGGCGCCGCGCCGCCATAGCTCAGCTGGTAGAGCACCTGATTTGTAATCAGACGCTTACGTAGAAGATTCATGCGTTTGCGCTGAAACGGGGTGCAATTGCCCAGCCGAGACGACACAAGCGGCCCTTCACTGTGAAACTGGCCGTTGAAACTGGATTGCGGCCACGACGCGGGCGACCATCGCGTCATCGCCCACGTAGAGGTCGATGATCTGATCGACGGTTTCGCGCGACCAGCCCATGATCTTGGCGATGTCGTCGCGCTCGACTCCGGCGGCGTGCAGCTTGGTGGCGGCGGTGCCGCGCAGATCGTGAAAGCGCTTCTCGATCTTGCAGCGGTCCAGGGCGCGCCTCCAAGCCGTCTTGAGCCCTTCGGGCGTCCACGGGCGCTTGAGGCTGGACAAGCACACGATCGGGCTCCGGCGCGGCGTGGCGTCCAGCACGGCCCGCAATTCGGGGAGGATCGGGATCACCACGGCGCGCCGGCGCTTTGAGGTTTTCCAGCGGATCGCGGCGCCGTCGCAGGCCGCCCAGGTGAGCGAGAGCACGTCGCCGCGCCGCAGGCCCGTCAACGCCGCGATGTCGATCACGGTGCGCAGCTCGGGCGAGGAGGCGGCCTTGAGCCGGGCGAGTTCGTCGGGCGTCCAGATCACGTCCGAACGGTCAGCGGTGTGCAGGCTCTCGATCCCGTCCAGCGGATTGGCGATCAGGTCGCCTTCGATCACGGCCGCCTTCAGCACCGACTTGAACACGTAGATCGTGTAATCGGCGGCGCGGGGCGTGCCCTTCATCTCGTCGCGCCAAGCGCGCACGTCCCTCTTGAACGCCTTCGCTGCGAGGCCCTGAATGGCGAAGGAGCCCCATTTCTCCTCGATGCGGTCAAGGTAGCGGGTGTAATCCTTCTTGCCGCTGGCGGGCATGCCGTCGAGCTTGCTGGCGCGAAACTCGGCGATCAGCCTGCGCACCTGGTTGTGCGGTATTTCCGGGGCGGGAGATTGCTTCTCCGCGATCTCGGCGAAGTATTCGAGCGTGAACGGCTCGGCGTAGATGCGCGGCGCGCCGCCATAGTGCCCAGCGTAGTGGTACTCACGCCCGTCTGGCTTGCGCACCACCCGCACGCCCGGCGGCGGACTTCTTGTTTTCTTCGTAGAGCGCTTCTGCATCGTCAGCCCCGTTCGCGGCGCGAATCGTTCCGGCGGTTTCAACGAGCATGGAGCCATCCGGCAGGAACCGAACGCCCGAGACGGTCAGCCCTGTGGATGAAACCGCAGACACCCGGCGCTCGATCTCGCGTTTGGAAAGCGTCTCGCTCATGGAGGGGTCAGCCTTGGGGGAGGGGATCGGTGTCGTGCCAAACAAGCTCGCTCTGATATTCAGGGTGGCCGTGGATCGACATTGCATCGTCGATGCTGGCCCACACGCTCGTTGAGCGCTTCGCCGTGAGCCAACGGATTGCGCACGATCCGTCGGTGAAAACGACGCCCTCGAATTGCGGTTCATCCGCTGCGTTGGCTTGATCTGCGTTGTGCGTCGCGGACAGATCACCGCGCCGATACATCGTGAAGCGTCTCATTCCTTCTCTCCCGCCATCTTGCGAAGCTCTGCGAGAACGGCGCGGGCGATTTCGTCCGCCTCGACCTCGTAAAGTTCGTCGTGGTTGCTCGCGCCGAAAGCCGCCTTCACAGCGAGACGCATTCGCTCCACCCCCGCTTCGTCCATGTCGAGGAAGGAGAGGGGAGCCCGCTCTAGGGCGTCGGCGGCTTCGCGGAGCATGTCCGTGTCGCTAGGCCACACAAGTCCATCGATCTTCGCGGCGAACTCCCGCAACCGCGCCACAAGGCTTTCCTCAGGCATTGGAGCTTTCCTTTTGTGAAAGAGCGCGGAGGAGGGCGAGGCAGAGGGCGAGCGCGGGGGTCTTCATACCCGCCTCGTACTTTGTGCCGTTCTCCATCGCTCGGTACACGCTCGCCATGCCACCGGACGCGAGGGGCTCGAGAATCCGGAAGTGCGCAATGGTCGTGCCGACAATCTGCCGCGAGTCCATGGTGTTTTGGAGACCGATCAAGCGGCCGGCCGACGCCGGCGTCTAAGCAGGATACTCCGACGAGCGGGAATACCGGCGATCGAACTGTCAGGACGTCCCGAGGACGTGAACGAAAAC